>JAICTR010000478.1 GCA_025936275.1 Burkholderiales bacterium | reverse complement strand
GATGGTGCCCTGTCCGGCGATCACCAGCGGATCGTCGTACGGATGGACGAACGCGAGCTTGTGGCGGCGCGCGAGGGCCTTCGCGTGCAGCGACGCCTCGTGGTAGCTGTCGCCATGCAGCTCCACCTTCGCGCCGCGCGCCGCGACCGCCGCCACCTTGATGCGCGGCGTCGTGACCGGCATCACGATCGTCGCGCGCGTCCCGAGGCGCTGTGCCGCGAGCGCCACGCCCTGCGCGTGGTTGCCGGCGGAGGCGCAGATCACGCCGCGCGCGAGTGCGTCGGCGGAGAGGTGCGCCATCTTGTTGTACGCGCCGCGCAGCTTGAAGGAGAACACCGGCTGCTTGTCCTCGCGCTTGAGGAGCAGGTGGTTCGCGAGGCGCCGCGAGAGCGCGGGCGCGGCATCGAGGGGCGTCTCGTTCGCGACGTCGTACACCTTCGCGGTGAGGATCGCCTCGAGGTAGCGTTCGGTCTTCATCGATTTCCCTGTGGAGCCTCGAAGGATAGCAAGAAGAGTGCTTGCCGATGCTCGCGCGCCATCGGGCAGCGTATGCTTCGCCCATGGATGCGAACGCGCTGAAGAAAGCCGCCGCCGAGGCGGCGCTCGCCTACGTCGAGGACGACACGATCGTGGGCGTCGGCACCGGGTCGACGGTCAACTTCTTCATCGACGCGCTCGCCTCGCGCCGCGCGCGCATCACCGCGACGGTGGCGAGCTCCGAGGCGAGCGCCAAGCGCCTGCGCGATCTGCGCATCCCGGTGCGCGAGCTGAACGACACCGACGGCTGCGAGGTCTACGTCGACGGCGCGGACGAGGTGACCGAGCACCTCGCGATGGTGAAGGGCGGCGGCGGCGCGCTCACGCGCGAGAAGATCGTCGCGCAGGCGAGCCGCAAGTTCGTGTGCATCGCCGATGCGAGCAAGCTCGTGGGCGTGCTCGGCAGGTTTCCGCTGCCGGTGGAGGTGATCCCGATGGCGCGAAGCTTCGTCGCGCGCGAGCTGGTGAAGGTGGGCGGCATGCCCGAGCTGCGCCAGGGCGTCGCCACCGACAACGGCAACCTCATCCTCGACGTGCGCGGCCTCACGATCCTCGATCCGGTCGAGCTCGAGACGCGTATCAACCAGATTCCGGGCGTGGTCACGAACGGGCTCTTCGCGCGCCGCCCCGCCGACGTGCTGCTGCTCGCCACCCCCGAAGGCGTCAAGACCTACAAGCGCCCGCGGTGAGGAGTGATGCGGGCCAAAGCCTGAAAACGCGGATTAACGCAGATGGGCCGCAGATGAACGCGGATCAAGCTTGTGATCGTCGCGCAGTTGATGCAGTGCACCTTGCCGCGAAATCCGTATCACGTTCCATCTGCGTTCATCCGCGGCAATCGGCCTTCATCTGCGTTCCCGGGTCTTTATCGGCGTCACTCGCCGCTGCTCAACCTTTCGGGACGTAGCCCGCGGCGTGGTCGGCGCCCTCGCCGAAGAAGTGCTTGCGCATCTGCTCCTCGAGGTACTTGCGCGCGCGCGGATCGGCGAGGTTCAGCCGGTTCTCGTTCACCAGCATCTTCTGGTGCTCGAGCCAGCCCTTCCACGCTTCCTTCGAGACGCTTTCCCAGAGCCGCTTGCCGAGCTCGCCGGGATAGGGCGGGAAATCGAGTCCCTCGGCCTCGCGACCGAGCTTGATGCAGTTCACCATGCGCGCCATGGGCGGCCTCTTTCCGCTTGTGGGACCTTCCATTCTAGTTCCAACCGCACGCGCGGCAGGCGGCCCTACAGGTCCTTCACGAACACCTTGGAGCGCCGGTCGGGGTTGTAGCGCGCGCGCCGCCGCTCGGGCAGCCGCTCGGGGTCGGACTCGACGAAACCGCGCTCGAGCAACGGGTGGGGGGTGCGCGTGCCGCCCACGCCGCGCTATTCCCGGCCGCCCGCGGGGGCCCGCGACTCGGCATAGGCGAGGAGCCGCTCGCCGCGCCCGCCGTCGCGGTAGAACGGATTCACCGCAAGGGCCGCGAGCTCCGCGGTCTTCTCCTCCGGGTACGGGTGCAGCGCCGCGCAGCCGAAGATGTTGCTGTCGGAGGCGATCACGAAGAAGCGGTCGATCTC
>JAICTR010000520.1 GCA_025936275.1 Burkholderiales bacterium | reverse complement strand
CCTTCCCCGCCGGCTCCGAGGAGCTGAACGACCTCGAATACTTCCTCACTTACCTTTCGAACGGGATGGCGATCCGGGCGAACGCGTGGCGTCCGGATTGAGCGCCGCAGCCGGAGCCGCCTTCGCCGCTTCGCAGATGGGGCCGTGCGGGCGCGGCGCCCCGGGCGGCAGGTTCGCGATCGAATACAGGTAGCGCAGCGCCATCGGCGCGGTGCCCGGCGCGAGCCAGTCGCGCGTCCCCTCCTCGAACAGCTTGTTCGCTTCCGCCATGCGGCCCTGGCACACGAGGCCCGTCACCGTCGCCTCGAATGCGTACTGCGTGCGCGAATCGTGCCCGGCGCGGTTCGCCTCGAGGAGTTCGCCGCCGATGCGGCTCATCGCCGCCGGATCGCGAGCTGCCACCGCCGTGAAGAGGTCCAGCCAGCGCCGCTCGCCCGGCGCGAGGCGCTGCGCGCATGGCGAGCGATCCAGGACGCGCCAGGTTTCCATCGCGACCTCGCGAGCGAGGTGCGGATTCACCACTTCGGCCACCGTCACCATCGAGGGCAGCAGGCGCTCGAACGGGATGCGCGCCGCGCAATCGGTGGCCCACAGCGCGATGAGGCGCGCCGCGTGCTCGCGCGAATCCGAGCGCGGGGCGGAGGTCGGCGGGACGAACGAGGGATTCACGATGACGTCGTGGAAACCCCACGCGTCGAGCGCGGCCCGCTCCGGCACGGTCGCGGGCAGCGCATCCACCGGATGGTCAGCGGGATGGAAGGTGCCGTCGAACATTTCCAGGAGCGGCATGCCCGCGGCCTGCAGCTCCGTGAGCTCCATCACGCGCTCCTGGGTAAAGCGGGTCTTCGAGGCGCGCAGCTCGACCAGCGGGCGATAGTCGGAATTCGCCGGCACGCCCATCGGGCGGAAGAGCGCGAGCACCGAGGCCGCCGTGCCGAACGAGCGGCGCGCGAGGACCGCGGGATCGCCGAGCTTCAGCCGCTCGACCATCGGGCGCATCGCCGGCCAGCGCAGCACCTGGAGGTCCGGCTCCCCGAGGGGCTTTCCCTTGCGCGCGATGATGACGATGTCCGCCTCGTTCGACGAATACGCGATGAAGTCGGGGAAGGTCTTCGAGAGCGCGTTGAAGATCGAGGCGAGCGTCACCGCGTCCATCTCGTACGTGTGCATCCATTGCGAGAGGATGCCGCCGTCGTTGAGCGATTCGGCGAGCCGCCGGTAGAACTCCTCGGTGAAGAGCGAGGCGACGCCGCTCACCCAGGGATTGGACGGCTCGGAGACGATGATGTCGAAGCGGTGGCGCCCGCGCGCGAAGTACGATTTCGCGTCGTCGAGGATCACGTGGCTGCGCGGATCGTTGAACGCCCGCTGCACGAACTGCAGGAACTTGTGGGCGCCCTCCACCATCGCCGGCTCGATCTCGATGGTGTCCACGCGCTCGATGTTGGGCGAGCGCAGCATGATGTCGGTCGACATCCCGGAACCGAAGCCGATCACCGCCGCGGTCTTCGCCTGCGGGGCCTGCGCGAGCGGCAGGATGGCGAGCAGGCCCATGGTGAGCTCGTCGGTGGACGGCCGCTTCGTGGGATCGACGGTGATCGCGGCATCCGTCTTGCCGTTGGTGCGGATGGCGCGAAGCACCTTGTCGTCGATGATGTCGACGGTCGCGGTCTTCCCGTCCTTATGGTAGGTCACCTGCGTCGCGG
>JAICTR010000092.1 GCA_025936275.1 Burkholderiales bacterium | reverse complement strand
GACGAAGCGGTCCTGCAGCCGCGCGAGGGCGTCGACGAAGCGCCCTCCCGCGATCGCCTCGCGCGTACGCTCCGAGGCGAGCACCGTCGCCTGCGTGCACTCGAGCCACGCGTCCTCGGAAAGCGCGATCGACTCGCCCTGGCGGATCTCCTCCTCCGCGAGGCCGTTCACGCGCACGCATCCCTGGCGCACGCTGACCCAGCCCACCTCGTGGCCGACGACCACGATGTTCGATTCCTGGAAGGTGCGCGTGGTGCCCGCCTCCAGGCGCTCGATCGAGGACGGGAACTTGCGCTCGCGCATCGAGCCGCACAGCAGGCTTGCCCAGCGCTCGGCGGAACGCGCGAGCGTCTCGAGGCGCTCGCCGCCCGCGGCGGCGATGAGGTCCGCGACGCGCGCCTCTAGGCAGCGCGTGCCCGGCACGGGCACGCCCTCGATGCGCCAGCCGGCCTTGAGCTGCACGCCGAACGCATCGGGCCCGAACTCGCCGGCGCCCGGCTGCGTTGCAGGTGCGCGGCCGGTGATGGTGGAAAGGCCGAAGAGCACGTCGCCCGCTTCCACGCGCAGCAGGAACGAGCGGCGCGAGATGCCGCTCGCATCGGGGGGTGCCACGAGGAACGCATCGACCTTGCCTTCGACCACCGCCCAGGCGCGCCCGGGATCGGCGAGATCGAGCGGATTGCCGCGCTCGAGCACGCTGGGGCGCGCGCCCGCGTAAGAGAAGAGCGCATCGATCGCGCGGAGCGCTTCGGACGGGGCCGGGGCGAGCGCGCCTTCGGCGATCGCCGCGGTCGTTTCGGGAGAGGCGAGCGTGGCGTCGGTCATTGGGTGCGGATCAGCAGCGCGTAGAGGCCGTGCTCGTCGCGCAGCAGCTCCTCGTGGGTGCCGCGCTGCACCACCTTGCCGCGCTCGAGCACGATGATCTCGTCGCAGTCGCGGATGGTGGACAGGCGGTGCGCGATGATGAGGCAGGTGCAGCCGCGCCGGCGCAGGTTGTCGTCGATGCGCGCCTCGGTGGTGGGATCGAGCGCGCTGGTGGCCTCGTCGAGCACCACGACCACCGGGTCGGCGGCGAGCGCGCGCGCGATCTCCAGGCGCTGGCGCTGGCCGCCGGAGAAGTTCGCGCCCATCTCCGAGACCTGCGCCTCGTAGCCGCCGGGCCGCGCCGCGACGACGTCGTGGATCTCCGCGTCCTTCGCCGCGCGCACCACGCTCGCGTCGCCGAGCGTCTCGTCCCACATGGTGAGGTTGTCGCGGATCGTGCCCTGGAAGAGCGTGATGTCCTGGTCCACCATCGAGACCGAGTTGGTCATCACCAGGCGCGGCAGCGCCGAGCGCGGCACGCCGTCGAAGAGGATCTCGCCCGACCACGGCTCGTAGAGGCCCATGACGAGCTTCGAGACCGTGGACTTGCCGCACCCCGACGGACCGATCAGCGCCACGCGCGAGCCGGGCTTCAGCTTCAGGCTGAAGTTCTCGATCAGCGGGTTGGCGAGCCGGCTGTAGCCGAAGGTGAGGTTGCGCAGCTCGATCTCGCCCTTGAGCTTCACCTGGCGTTCGGCGGGGTCGAGGCGCGCGGTGTCGGACTTCGGATCGGCGTAGCGGTCGAGCGGGTAGTTCAGCACGTCGTCCAGGCGGTTCATGTCGCCGTGCATCTCCTGGATGCGCCCGGCGAGTCCCACGAGCTGGTTGATCGGGCCGATGAAGGCGGCCATCAGCGCCTGGAACGCGACCAGCATGCCCATCGTGAGGTGCCCGTCCATCACGCGCATGCCGCCGAAGGCGAGGATCGCCACGCCGTTCATCGTGGCGAGCAGCGGCGGCACCGACTGCAGGAAGAGCTCCTGCCCGCCCACCACCTGCTGGCCGGTCATCACCTTGCTCTGGTAGCCGGCCCACTTGCGGAAGAAGTCGCTCTCCATGCCCGAGGCCTTGAGCGTCTCGATGAGGCGCAGGCCGTTCATCGAGGTGCCGAAGAGCTTGCCGCCGTCGATGGCGAGGCGCTGCGTCGCGTCGATGCGCCGCCGCGCGATGGTCTTCAGGAACACGATGTTGGCGACCGCGACCGCGATTCCGATCAGCGTGAGCGCCCAGTCGTAGAAGAACATCAGCGCCGCGTAGAAGATCACCACCGCGACGTTGAGCATCGCGCGCGCGACCTCCCCCGCGAGCAGTCCCGCCACCTTGTCGTTGATCTGCACCCGCGAGCTGATCTCGCCCGCCGAGCGCTGCGAGTAGAAGCCCACCGGCAGGTGCAGCACGTGCCAGAAGAAGCGCGCGCCGGTGGTGAGCGCGAGCGCGGCGTGGAAGCGCGAGAGGAAGTACGACTGCAGCCAGGTGAGCCCCGCCATCAGCACCGCGGTGAGCGACATGCCGAGGAGCAGCGGCTTCACCCAGCTCTCGAAGTGCTTCACCAGGATCTCGTCGACGAACACCTTGCTGAACACCGGCACCACGAGCCCGGGGATCACCAGCGCGAGGCCGGCGAGCAGCAGGTAACCGATGGAAGGCGCGGTGCCCGGGAGCCGGCTCGCGAGCGCGGCGAGGATGCCGGGGTTCTCGCCGCCGGGCTTGAACTCGGGCCCCTTCTCGATCGCGAGGATCACGCCGGTGAAGGACTGGTCGAACTCCGCCTCGGTGACGATGCGCGGCCCGGTGGCCGGATCGTTGAGGAACACCTTCCCCGGCTTGAAGCCTTCCACCACGACGAAGTGGTTGAAGTTCCAGAAGACGATGAACGGCAGCTTCAGGTCGCCCAGCTTGTCGGGCTCGCGCTTGAGGCCCTTGGCGTTGAGCCCGTAGCGGCGCGCCGCGCGCACCACGTTGCTCGCCTTGGAGCCGTCGCGCGACACGCCGCACTCGACGCGCAATTCCTCGGCCGGGACGAAGCGCCCGTAGTAGGCGAGCACGATGCGCAGCGCCGCGGCGCCGCACTCGACCGCCTCCATCTGGATGATGGTGGGCGTGCGCACGCGGCGCGCGGGCCCGGGCGCGGCCTTGCGCGCGGGCGCGGGCGGCGGGGCGAGCGGGGCTTCGGCGGCGGGGGCGGTCGCGCTCATGCGGTCACACGCCGAGGAACTTCTTGAGGGCCGGGATCACCAGCGCGATCGGCGGGCGCTTCTCGGTGGTGATCGTGACCGTGGAGAGCGTGCCGCTCTTCACCTGGAAATCCGGCCCGCGCCCCGAGGACCATTTGTAGCCGCTCGGCGTGGTCGCATCCGGCACGAGGTCGGCGATCACCTTGATGGGCGGCCCGTCGCCGGTGAGCGCGCTCGCGAGCTTCTCGTTCTGCAGCATCTGCATGATGCCCTGCTGCGAGGAGGGATACGACGACACCCAGCGCACCTTGCCGAGCATGAAGCCGTGCTCCTCGGGCTTCACGCTGCCGGGGCTGATCTGCACGTCCATGCCGGGGTGCACGCTCGGGCCGTCGTAGGCCGAGACGAAGATCACCGCCTCGAGGGGCCCGCCGGAGGACTGGGCGTCCCGCTCCAGCGTGAAGAGCGAGGAGCCGAGGCCCACGAGCCCGCCGGCGCGTCCCGACTTGATCTCGAGGATGCGCCCGCCGTAGGGACTGCGCACCACCGACTGCAGCGCGAGGCGCTCCTTCTGCGCGCCGATCTGGCGCTCGAGGTCGGCGATCTGCAGGCTGAGGCTCGCCGCCTCCGCGTCCGATTGCTTGCGCGCGTCGAGGTTCTGCAGCGAGAGCTGGCGCAGCTGCGACTTCGCGCCCTCGGTGTCCTGGCGCAGCTGCTCGAGCTCGATCCTCGAGTTGAGCAGCGTCTGCTTGGTGATGAGGCCCTGCTGCAGCAGCGTCTCCTCGGAGCGGATGCGGTCCTCGAGCGTCTTCTCGTGCGTGGTGCCGAGGCGGATCTTCTCCTCGACCTGCTGGCGGCGCGAGGCGAGGAGCTCGCCCTGCAGCGCGCTGCCGCGGCGCTCGAAGCCCTGCAGGCTCGCCTGGCGCGCCTTGAGCTCCGCGAGGCGCGACTGCAGCGACTGGATCTCGTACTCCAGCTCGGGCTGCTCGATGCGCGCGACGACCTGGTTCGCCTTCACCACGTCGCCCACGCTCACGTCGAGCTCCGCCACGCGCCCCTGCGCGGTCGCCGGCACGTCGAAGACGCCGCCCGCGCGCGTCACCATCGCCTGGCCCGAGACCTTGCTCGGAATCTCGCCGAAGACGCCCCACACGGTCGCCACCAGCACCGCGAAGGCGAGCGTGCCGAGCACGAGCCATCCCTTGGTGCCGACCACCTGCGTGAGGAGGTCGAGCTGGTCGGGCGAGGAGAGGCGCTCGAGCGCGACCTTGCGGAAGATTTCGCGGGGTTTCGAGGCGGAGAAGTCGGAGAGCATGGCGGTTTCCTGTGCGGCCTAGCGCGGCACCTCGGTGAGCGAGGCGACGTCGATGGTCATGTGCGCGGGCGACGTGTCGTCGAGGCGCGTGAGCGTGCCGGTGGCGAGGCGCAGTTGCGCCACGGCGAGGGCGTAGCCGAGCTGCGCGGAGTTGAGGCTGAAGCGCGCCTGCAGCAGCCGGTCGGCGACGGTGATCACGTCGATGAGCGTGCCCTGGCCGAGCTGGCGGCGTGTCTCCTCGTTGGCGACCGAGCGCGCGAAGAGCGTCACCGCGTCGCGCGCGTCCTTCAACTGCAGCGCCGCGCGCCGCACCGCCTGCGCGAGCGTCTCGACGTCGGTGAGGATCGCCTCGCGCAGGTCGTGCTCGCGCACCAGCGCCTGGTCGTGCTGCGCGATGCGCTGCGCGAGCTGGCCCTGGGCGACGTTGTTCTGCACCGGGAACTGGTAGGTGAAGGAAAGCAGCGCGTTCGGCCCGTGCAGCCGCGAGTCGAGCGCGGAGAAGAAATCCGAAGCGGGATTGCCCTCGCGCAGGCCGGCGGAGCCCACGGAGAACGTCATGTCGAGCTGCGGCGCGAGGTTCTTGCGCAGGGCGACCAGCGCGACGCGCGCTTCCTCGGCGCGCAGCATCGCCGCGCGCAGGTCGCCGCGCCGATCGAGCGCCTCGGCGCGCAGCGCCGCGAGGCGGTTCAGCACGTCCTCGGCCGCCGCGCCCGCCGCCGGGTAATCGTCCACCGCCGGCGGCACCGCGCTCGCTTCCATCGCGGTGAGGCCGATCGCGCGCGCGAGCGAGCTGCGCGCCTGCGTGAGCGCCTGCTCGGCGGAGATGCGGCTGGTGCGCTTGGCCGCCACGTCCGCGGCGACCAGGTCGCGCTGCGCGGCCGGCACGCGGTCGGCCGCGATGAGGCGGTCGACGTCGCGCCCGCGCCGCTCCGTCGACGACTCGGCTTGCGACGCGATCGCGAGGGTGTTCTTCGCCGCGACGTAGTTCCAGTATGCGGAGACCACGTTGAAGGTCGCCTGCGAGACGTTGCGGTCGAGGTCGCCGCGCGTGGCATCCACCTCGCCGCGCGCGACGGTCTCGGCCGCCGCCACCACGTCGCGCCCCGAGTTCCTGAGGAGCGGCACGGTCACGCTGATCGCGTACACCGGCACGGTCGCCGCATCGAGCCCCTGCAGCCGCGAGAGATTGTCGGTGGTGCGCGTCTGCGTGATCGTGGGCGACACCGAGATGCCGTTGCGGAACACCTGCGTCGCGCCCACCTGCGCCGACGCGGTATCGAGGAATTGCGTGGCGGGCGCCGGGAAGCCGGGCGGGAACTGCGCGAGCTGCGCGTCGGTGAGCACGGTGTAGTCGCGCCGCCGCGTGGCGTTCGCGAAGAGCGTCGTATCGAACGCGCCGGAGGCTTCCTGCAGCGAGCCGCGCGCGGCGACGAGCTGCAGCTCGCTCACGCGGATGTCGGGATTGCGCGAGAGCGCGAGCCGCACCGCCTCGAGGAGCCCGAGCGAGCCGTCGTTCAGGGCCGCCGGCGCCTGCGCGCGCGCGGCGGGCGACAACGCGAGCGCGAGCGCGAGGACGTATGGTGTAATGCGACGGCCATGTACCTCGACCCGTCCCGCTTCGCCTTCACCGCGGCGCTCCAGGCGCGCTGGGAGGCGGTGCGCGACGAGTTCCTCGCGCTCGAGCGCGAGGCGCTCGTCGCGTGGCCCGAAAAATTCCTCTACGACGACGGCTGGGATGTGTTCGGCCTGCACGCGTTCGGCGCGAAGCTCGTCGAGAACTGCGCCCGCTGCCCCGAGACCGCGCGCCTGGTCGAGGCGATCCCCGGCATGACCACCGCGGGCTTCTCGCGCCTGCAGCCCGGCACGCACATCCGGCCGCACGTGGGCTACACGCCCGCGGTGCTGCGCTGCCATCTCGGGCTGGTCGTGCCGCCCGGCTGCGAGATGCGCGTGGGCGCCGAGACGCGCGGCTGGGCCGAGGGCCGCTGCCTGGTTTTCGACGACACCGTGGAGCACGAGGTCTGGCACCGCGGCGATCGCGAGCGCGTCGTGCTGCTCGTCGATTTCCGCCGCTCCGCGCACCGCGAGGCCCTCGGCGTCAGCGCGTCGGCGCATCCAGCAGCGACCTGAAGATGCGGTCGAAGCGCGCGCCCGCGAGGTGCACGCGGTCGAGCACGTCGATGTCGATCTCGCCCTGGGAATCGCCGTCGCGGTCGAAGCTCACGCCCGGCTGCGTCGAGTCGTAGCCCATCTTCTCGATGGTGCTGCGCATGCGGTCGGCGAGGAACGTGGAGATCGCGCGGTAGAAGCGCAGGCCGAAGCCCTCGTCGAGCTCGATCTTCTCCAGCAGCCGCGCCTTGTCCACCTTCAGCACCGCGGAAGCGCGCGTCGCGGTGACCGAGGCGGAGGCGGGACGCGAGTCGACGAGCGAGAGCTCGCCCACGATCTCGCCCGCCTCGAGCTGCGCGATCTCGCCCAGCTTCCTCATGTGCACGCGCATCGTGCCGTCGACGAGCAGGTACATGCTCTCGACGGGCGTGCCTTCGCGGATGAGCTCGGTGCCCTGCGGGATGCGGACCAGCTGGCCGGCGCGGGCGAGCCACTCGGAATCGGCGTCCGAGAGCTGCCCGAGGATGAACAGGACCTTGCGCATTCTTCACTCCCCTTCGACAAGCGCGCCCAGGGGCGCGCGAACAGGCCGGACAAAAGGAAACATCGCAGCGCCATGGGTCGCGCTGCGGGGCCCGCCACAGGCGGGGCGAAAACGGGGGACTTCCCGGGACCCGCCCATTATTTTTGTTGCCTTGGCGGGCGGTGCTGGACTATCTTACCGACGTCCCGGAGTGTAGTAGCAGTCCGGCGACGCCCGCAAGCACGTCGTTTGTCTCGACATCCCTGTCAACCGGGACGCGAGGGTATTGGCGCATTCGCTTCTTATCCGATCGTTCCATCGTCGTACATCTGCAGAGGGAGATCCCAGCCATGGCAACTGTTCAGGAAGCGCTGCAAAAAATCTGGAACGACCCGGAATTCAAGAAGAAGCTCTTCGCCAATCCCAAGCCGGTGCTCGCCGAGCTGGGCATGAACGTCCCGGCGGGAACGGACGTGAAGATCTGGGAGAACACGCCGCACGAGATGAACTTCGTGCTGCCGAGCAAGGCCGAGATGCCGGCCGGCTACGATCCCGAGGCCGGCAACGCGACCGTCGGCAAGGTGATCAAGAAGGCGTGGAACGATCCGTCGTTCAAGTCGAAGCTGCTCTCCAACCCGAAGGACGCGGTCGCCGATGCGGCCGGCGTCGAGCTGCCCGCCTCGCTCAAGGTGCGCGTGCACGAAGACACCCCGAAACTCAAGAACCTCGTGCTGCCGGTGAACCCGGCGACCGAGGACCTCAGCGATTCCGACCTCGAGGCGATCGCCGGCGGCGGGCTCTCGAAGGGCGTGCAGGTGTCCACCGGCTGCGGCGGAGCGGCCGCGATCACCGGCGGCATCGCGGCGGGCCTCGCGTTCACCGTGGTGGGCGCGGGTGTCACGGGCGGCGTCGCGGCGGCGGCGGCCGGCGGCTCGGTGGTCGGCGGCGCGATCGCGAGCAACAACAGCAAGTGCTGAGCTGAAGCAACGAGAAGCGCAAGCGCGGGCCTTCGGGCCCGCGCCTTTTCCGGTTTCCGCGATCGATCATGTCCAGGGGAGGAATGGCGATGGCCACCTCGCAGGAAGCGCTGGAGAAAATCTGGAACGACCCGCAATTCAAGAAGCGCCTGCTCGCCGATCCCAAGGCCGGGCTCGCGGAGCTCGGCATGCACGTCGGCGCCCACCAGGACGTGCAGATCTGGGAGAACACGCCGCTCGAGATGAATTTCGTGCTGCCGGACGAGGCCGAGATGCCGGCCGGCTACGATCCCGAAGCCGCGTACGGCACGGTGGGCCGGGTCATCAAGAAGGCGTGGAGCGACGCGACGTTCAAGGCGCGCCTGCTGTCGAATCCGAAGGATGCCGTCGCCGATGCGGTGGGCCTGGACGTGCCCTCCACGCTGAAGCTGCGCGTGCACGAGGACACCGAGCGCGTGCGCAACGTGATCCTGCCGGTGAACCCGGCGAGCGAGGAGCTGAGCGACGCCGACCTCGAGACGATGGCGGGCGGCGGCCTGTCGAAGGGAGCCCCCATCGTCGCGCAGTGCGCGCTCGGCAATTGGCTGCAGATGACGCACCATCCCCTGCCCGGCGCTTACGCTCCCGGCACCCTGCCTGGTTTCCTGCCGGGGCCCGCGGCGCCCGCCTCGGCGGTTGGCCCCTCGGCCGGCAACAGCAGCCTGGGTCCGTGCTGAAGTGAAGCATCGCGGGGCGTGCGCGGGCCGCGCGCTCCGCGTCATCGGCGCGACCGGGAGCAGGCGATGACGCCGGTGCTGCTCGCGAGCATGCCGTTCGCGCCGCTCTTCAAGCCGTCGATCGCGCTGGGCCTGCTGCAGGCGGCAGTGAAGCGGCGCGGCATCGGCTGCGAATCGCTCTACTTCGCGCTCGATTTCGCGGCCGCCACCGGCGTCTCGACCTACCTGCGCCTTTCGGAATCGTTCCCGGTGACCGACCTCGCCGGCGAAGGGGTGTTCCGCGAGGCGGCTTTCGGGCCCGACGCCGAGCGCGACCGGCGCTACCTGCAGGAGACCGCCGCACGCAG
>JAICTR010000341.1 GCA_025936275.1 Burkholderiales bacterium | reverse complement strand
GGTCGCGGCGCGCGCGCCGCGCAACCGGCTCGCGTTCCCGTTCAACGTGCGCGCCTTCATCGGCTTCTGGAAGGCGCTGTACTTCCATCCCGGCCGCTATCGCGACGATCCGGCGCACGACGCGACATGGAATCGCGGCGCGTATCTCGCCGAAGGCCTGGGGCATTGCAGCTCGTGCCATACGCCGCGCAACGCGTTGGGCGCCGAGCGCGCGGATCGCCACTTCGAAGGCGGCGAGGCCGAAGGCTGGCACGCGTATGCGATCGGCGCGCATTCGCAATCGCCCGTGCCGTGGACCGGCGAGGCGATGGCGCGCTACCTCGCGCACGGATGGCACCCTGCGCACGGCGTCTCGCGCGGCCCCATGGCACCGGTGACGCGCGCGCTCGCGAAGGCCGATCCGCGCGACGTCGATGCGATGGCGCGCTACATCGTCTCGCTCGGGAACGGCGGCCGTCGCGGTGCGCTCGATCGACGCGCCTCATCCGCCGGCGATGCGCAGGGCGCTCGCCTTTATGAGGATGCCTGCGCGCGCTGCCATTCAGGCGACGAGGCGTTGCCGTTCGGCGGCATCGCGCTTTCGCGCAGCATCGGCGTGGCGGGCGAGGACCCGCGCAACCTCGTGAACGTGATCCTGTACGGGCTTCCCGCCGCGGACGGCACGAGCGGGCCGATCATGCCCGGATACGCCGGCGCGCTCACCGATGCCCAGATCGTCTCGCTCGCCCGCGACCTGCGCGCGCGCTTCAGCGGCAAGCCGCCCTGGCGCGACCTCGATGCGGTCGTGCGCAAGGCGCGCGCGGCCGGGCCGGACATCGCGCGCATTCCGGCGGGCGGCGCGGGCGCGGATCCGGCGATGGTGGCGGAGGAGCGATGACGATTCGAATCGAGGTGAACGGCCGCGCGCGCGACGTGACGTCCGAGGGCGACACGCCGCTCCTCTACGTGCTGCGCGACGAGCTCGCGCTCAACGGCGCGAAGTACGGCTGCGGGCTCGGCCAGTGCGGCGCATGCACGGTGCTGGTGGGCGACGAGGCGGTGTTCTCGTGCGTGACGCCGCTCTCGATGGTCGCCGGCACGCGCATCACGACGCTCGAGGGGCTCGGCAGCGCGCGCGAGCCGGGACGCGTACAGCGTGCGTTCATCGCCGAGCAGGCGGCGCAGTGCGGCTTCTGCATCCCCGGCATGATCGTGCGCGCCGAGGCGCTGCTGCGCGCGCATCCGCACCCCGACGAGAAGCAGGTGCGCGAGGCGCTGCATCCGCACTTGTGCCGCTGCGGCACCCACATGCGGATCCTGCGCGCGGTGATGAAGGCCGCCCGCACATGACCTCGCGGCGCGAATTCCTGCGCGATTCAGGCGCGCTGGTCGTCGCGTTCTCGCTCGCGCCCTCGTGGGCGCAAGCGCAAAGCGCAAGCGGCGCGAAGCTTCCCGGGAGCCTCGCCAGGGATCCGTGGCTCGATGCGTGGATCCGCATCGATGCGAACGGCGCGATCACGGTCTTCACCGGCAAGGCCGAGCTCGGCCAGGGCATCCGCACCGCGCTGCTGCAAATCGCGGCCGAGGAGCTCGACGTCGCGATCGAAGCCATCGCGCTCGTCACCGCGGATACCGCGCGCACGCCGAACGAAGGCTTCACCGCGGGCAGCCACTCGCTGCAGGACAGCGGCACGGCGATCCGCAACGCGGCGGCGCAGGTGCGCGCGCTGCTCGTGAACGAAGCCGCGCGGCGTTGGCAGGCCGCGCCCGCCGCGTTGCGCGTCGAGCAAGGCACGGTGCACGCATCCGATGGACGGAGCGCTTCCTACGGCGAGCTCGCCGCGGCGCTCGACCTGCACGTGGAGGCGCAGCCCGACGCACCGCTCAAGGATCCCGCCGCCTTCCGCGTGATGGATCGGCCGGTGCCGCGCGTGGACATTCCCGCGAAGGTGTCGGGCGGCGTGGCGTACGTGCACGACCTGCGGTTGCCCGGCATGCTGCACGCGCGGGTGGTACGTCCGTCAAGCCCCGGCGCGCAGCTTCTTTCCATCGATCGCGCGGCCGGGCACCGGGCCGGCGTCGTGAAGGTGGTTCGCGACGGGAATTTCCTCGCGGTGGTGGCGGATCGCGAGTGGACCGCGATCCGCGCCATGGAGGAACTCGCGCGCGGGGCGCGCTGGCGCGAGGGCCGATCGCTTCCCGCAACGCAGGCGCCGCGGACGATCCTCGCGGGCCTTGCCGCGAAGGACAGCATGATCCTCGAGCGCGGCACGCGCGGCGCGCGTGGCGTGCGCACCATCGAGGCCGAGTACCTGCGGCCCTGGTTGATGCACGGCTCCATCGGCCCTTCCTGCGCGGTGGCGCATCTCGAGGGCGACCGCCTCACCGTCTGGTCGCACACGCAGGGCGTCTTTCCCGACCGCAAGGCGATCGCGCAGATGCTCGGCATGGCGCCGGAGAAGCTGCGCATCGTGCACCGCGAGGGCGCCGGTTGCTATGGCCACAACGGCGCCGACGACGCGGCGGCCGATGCGGCGCTCGTCGCGACCCATGTTGCGGGGCGCCCGGTACGGCTGCAATGGATGCGCGAGCAGGAGCATGCGTGGGAGCCTTACGGCGCGGCCATGCGCGTGCAGGTGCGCGCTTCGCTCGACGGGGCGGGTCGCATCGTCGACTGGGATTACGGCGTGTGGAGCAACACGCACTCGACGCGGCCGGGCAGCGCGGGCTCGCTCCTCGCGGGGCGCGAGATCGCAACGCCGTTCGAGGCGCCGCGGCCCCATCCGATTCCGCTTCCCGATGGCGGCGGCGACCGCAACGCGATCCCGCCCTATGCGCTGCCCAATGCTCGCATCACGCACCATTTCATCGAGGAGATGCCGCTGCGCGTCTCGGCGCTGCGCTCGCTCGGCGCGCACATGAACGTGTTCGCGATCGAGAGCTTCATGGACGAGATCGCGCTCGCGGCCGGCATCGATCCGGTGGAGCTACGCCTCGCGCATCTCGAGGATCCGCGCGCGCGCGAGGTGGTGCGGCGCGCCGCGCGGCGCTTCGGCTGGCGACGCGGCGCGCCGGCGGCCATGGGCACGGGGCAGGGCTTCGCCTTCGCGCGCTACAAGAACTCGGCTGCGTATTGCGCCGTCGCCTGCGAGGTCGAGGTCGACCTGGATACCGGCCGGCCCCACATCGGGCGCGTGGTCGCCGCGGTGGATGGCGGCCAGGTGGTGAATCCCGACGGCTTGCGCAACCAGATCGAGGGCGCCATCGTGCAGTCGGCGAGCTGGACGCTCTACGAGCGCGTCGCCTTCGATGCGCGGCGCATCCGCTCGGTGGACTGGCAGACCTATCCGATCCTGCGCTTCGACGCGGTGCCGCGCGCGATCGAGGTGGAGATCGTGGACCGTCCCGGCGCGCCCTTCCTCGGCAGCGGCGAGGCGGGGCAGGGCCCCGCCGCCGCGGCGATCGCCAATGCCATCGCGCACGCGAGCGGCGTGCGGCGGCGGGAGATGCCTCTCGCGAACCGCTCCCTCTCCCTT
>JAICTR010000228.1 GCA_025936275.1 Burkholderiales bacterium | reverse complement strand
GGAAGAAGGCGCTCGCGAGGCGGTCGAGGATCGCCTCGCTGAGTCCCTTCTCGCTCTCGAGCTCCTCCTCGTCGGCGCGGCGCCGCCTGAGCTCCGCTTCGAGGCGCTCGGCGAGCACCCGCGGCTCCGCGGGCCGCGCGGGCGTGGGCGCGCCCGAGGCGCCGCGGCGCGCCTCGAGCCGCGCGATCGCGATCGAGGCGAGGTTGGCGAGCGCGGTGCGCTGCGCGGGCGTGAGCGCGCGCGGCTTGCGATCGAGCACCGTGAGCGTGCCGACCGGCACGCCGTCGGGCGAGGCGAGGGGAAGCAGCGCGATGAAGCGCGCGTGCGGGGCGCCCGCCACGAGCGGGTGCGCGCGCCACGGCGAGAGCAGCGTGTCCTCGACGAAGAGCGCCTCGCCGAGGTCGCCCGCCGCGAGCGCGAGCGAATCGCCGCCGGCGAGCTCGGTCGCGTCGATGCCACGCGCGGCGTGCAGGCGCTCGCGTGCGCCATCGAGGAAGGACACCCACGCGATCGGGAAGCGCGCCACCTCCTGCGCGCGGCGCACCAGCTCCTCGAGCGCGGCGAGCGGCGCGGCGTCGAGGATCGCGTACTCGCGAAGGCGCGCGGCGCGCTCGGCGGCCACGTGCTCGGCGGCGGCGAGCCCGCTCATGGAATCGCCAGATCGCACAGCACCGGCGCGTGGTCCGAGGGCCGCTCGAGGCGCCGCGGCGCGACGTCGATGGTGCATGCGCGGCACGCCTTCGCGAGCCCGGGCGAGAGCAGCGCGAGATCGATGCGCAGGCCCATGTTGCGGCGGAAGGCGCCCATGCGGTAGTCCCACCAGCTGAACGATTTCTCCGCCTGCTCGAAGAGGCGGAACGCATCGACGAATCCCACGTCCATCACGCCGCGCAGCGCCGCGCGCTCCGGCTCGCTCACGTGGATCTTGCCTTCCCACGCCGCGGGATCGTGCACGTCGCGATCCTCGGGCGCGACGTTGAAGTCGCCCAGCACCGCGAGGCGCGGATGCTCGGCGAGCTCCGCGGCGAGCCAGCCGGAGAGCGCATCGAACCAGCGCAGCTTGTACGCGTACTTTTCGGACCCGGGGCTCTGGCCGTTCGGGCAGTACACGCTCACGACGCGCACGCCGTCGATGTCGGCCGCGATGACGCGGCTTTGCTCGTCGGCGAAGGCGGGAATGCCGCGGCACGCGAGGCGCGGCTCGGCGCGCGCGAGGATCGCGACGCCGTTATAGCTGCGTTGCCCGTGGTGCAGCGTGCAGTAGCCGGCCGCGCGCAACTCCTCCGCGGGAAAGTTCGCATCCTCGCATTTCGTCTCCTGCAGGCACGCGACGTCGGGCGCTTGCGCGGCGAGCCAATCGAGCAGGTGCGGAAGTCGCACCCGGAGCGAGTTCACGTTCCAGGTGGCGATCTTCATCGCCGCTTAGCGAGTCGGTCGGCCTTCCGTCGCCGGCGGGGCGGACGGCGTGGCGGGCGCATGGGAGGCGCCCGCCGCCGGTGTGCCGGGCGGCGGCGTGCGCGGGTAGCCCGCGCCGTCGAGCGCCGCGTTCCAGCTGTCGGCGTCGTAGCCCTTCACCTTCGCCTCGCCGACCTGCAGGAAGGGCACCTCGCCGGCCCCCCCGGTGAGCTTGCGAAGCGCCTCCAGCTCTGCGTTACTCGCAAGGGCATTGTGCTCGGTGAACGGCACGCCGCGCGAAGACAGGAGCTCCCGGCCGCGATCGCAGGGCCCGCAATCCTTCGAGGTGAAGAGCGTCACGGGATTGCGCTTCATCGCCATCTGCGTGGCATAGGGCAGGTTCGATTGCTCCACATAGCCGCCGCCCATGCGCTTCTGGCTCACGCTTCGCGCCTCGACCGGCGGCGGCGTGTCGGAGAAGTGCACCTTGCCCTGGGAATCCACCCAGCGATAGACGTTGGTCGCCGCGTCGGCCGCGGCGCCGGCGACGAGCGCCATGGCGGCGAAGCTCACGGCGATCAGGCGCGATTGCATGAAAACCTCCCTCGGTCTCTGGCGCCGTTCGGAAAGATCGGGCGCTTCAAGCCGCCTCTGTCATCCCATTATGACGCAGAAGCGCGTCGATCTGCGGGCGCCGGCCGCGGAACGCCACGAACGACTCCAATGCGGGCCGGCTTCCTCCCGTCGCGAGCACCTCGCGGCGGAAGCGCGCACCGACCTCCGGGTTGAGCACGCCGGCTTCCTCGAACGCGGCGTACGCGTCCGACGAGAGCACCTCGGCCCACTTGTAGCTGTAGTACCCGGCCGCGTAGCCGCCGGCGAAGATGTGCGAGAACTGGTTCGGGAAGCGGTTGTACGCCGGGATCGGGTACACCGCGACTTGCTTGCGCACCTCCTCGAGGAGGCGCATCACGCCCTCGCGCGCGCCGTCGCCATGGTGCAGGCGCATGTCGAAGAGCGCGAACTCGAGCTGGCGCACGAACTGCATGCCGCTCTGGAAGTTCTTCGCCGCGAGCATGCGCTCGAAGAGCGCGCGCGGGATGCGGCTCCCGGTCTCGACGTGGCGCGTCATCGGCTCGACCACGTCCCACTCCCAGCAGAAGTTCTCCATGAACTGGCTGGGCAGCTCCACCGCGTCCCACTCCACGCCGTTGATGCCGGTCACGCCGAGCTCGTCCACCTGCGTGAGGAGCTGGTGCAGCCCGTGGCCGAACTCGTGGAAGAGCGTCGTCACCTCGTCGTGCGTGAAGAGCGCGGGCTTGCCGCCCACCGGCGCGGAGAAGTTGCAGGTGAGGAAGGCGACCGGCGTCTGCACGCGGCTGCCGACGCGGCGGCGGTTGATCGCGTCGTCCATCCAGGCGCCGCCGCGCTTGCCCTCGCGCGCGTAGAGGTCGAGGTAGAACTGGCCAACGCGCTCGCCCGCCGCATCGACGATCTCGAAGAAGCGCACCGCGGGATGCCATGTCTCCGCGGGGTGCGGGCGAATCGAGAGGCCGTAGAGCGCCTGCACCAGCCGGAACATGCCCGCCAGCACCTCGGGCTCGGGGAAATACTGCTTCACCTCCTGGTCGGAGAACGCGTAGCGCGCCTGGCGCAGCTTCTCGCTCGCGTACGCGATGTCCCAGGCCGCGAGCGAGGCGATGCCCAGCTCGTCGCGCGCGAAGGCCGCGAGCTCGCGCATGTCGCGCTCGGCGAACGGGCGCGCGCGCTTCGCGAGGTCCTGCAGGAAGGCGAGCACCTCCTCGGCCGAGCCTGCCATCTTGGTCGCGAGGGACACCTCGGCATACGAAGCGTGGCCGAGCAGGCGCGCGAGCTCCGCGCGAAGCCGCAGGATGCGTTCGATCACCTGCGTGTTGTCCCATTCGGGCGGGCCGAATTCGGACGCGCGCGTCATGTAGGCGCGGTACATGCTCTCGCGCACGCCGGCGTGATCGGCATACTTCATCACCGGGAGATAGCACGGCATGTGCAGCGTGAGCTTCGCGCCCTCGCGCCCCTCCTTGCGCGCCGCTTCGCGCGCCGCCTCGACCACGTCTTCGGGAATGCCGGCGAGCTCCGCGGGATCGGTCACGTACAGGCCGAAGGCGTTGGTCGCATCCAGCACGTTGTCCTGGAAGCGCGAGCCGAGCTTCGCGAGCTCCTCCTTCAGCTCGCGGAAGCGCGCCTTCTCGGGCGGGGGCAGCTCCGCGCCGCCGAGGCGGAAATCGCGCAGCTCGTTGTCGACGTAGCGGCGGCGCGCCGGCGAAAGCCGCGCATACGCGGGCGACGCGGCGAGCGCCTTGTAGCCCGCGTGCAGCCGCTGGTCCTGGCCCTGCTCGGTGAAGAACTCGGTGACGCGCGGCAGCGCCGCGTTGTAGGCCTCGCGCAATGCGGGCGTATTCACCACCGCGTTCATGTGGTTCACCTGCGCCCACGCGCGTGCGAGGCGCTCGTTCGCGTCCTCGAGCGGGCGCACGAACGTTTCCCACGCGGGCTGCGCATCGCCCGCGACCACGCGCTCGATCGTCGCGCGCCCCTCGGCGACCAGCGCTTCGACGGCGGGAACCACGTGCTCGGGCCGGATCTCCGCGAAGCGCGGCAGGCCGGTGAAATCGAGAAGGGGATTGGTCATGGAACCCTCAGGCGGCATGGACGGTGCGGCCGGCGACCAGGGTGCGCACCACGCGCCCGCTGAGCTCGCGCTCGAGGAACGGCGTGTTCTTGCCCTGGCTCAGGAGCGACTCGGGCTTCACCACCCAGACGCGATCCGGATCGAAGAGGCAGAGGTCCGCGGCGGCGCCGATCGCGAGCGTGCCGGCATCGAGGCCGAGGACCGCGGCGGGGCGCGACGTCACCGCGGCGAGCGTTTGCGCGAGGCCCAGGCCGCATTCCCTTCCCCATTGGAGCGTGAGGGGCAGGAGGAGTTCGAGCCCCGTGGCGCCCGGCTCCGCCTCGCCGAAAGGGACCAGCTTCGCGTCCTCGTCCACCGGGCTGTGGTCCGAGCAGATGGCATCGATCACGCCTTCGGCGACGGCGCTCCGCAGGCGCTCGCGGTCGGCGGGACCGCGCAGCGGCGGCGCGAGGTTCGCGCGCGCATCGAAGCCCGCGATGTCGCGATCGCAGAGATGCAGGTGGTGCACCGCGACGTCGCAGGTGAGCGGCGCGCCGCGGGACTTGGCGCGTCGGACGAGCTCGACCGCGCCGGCCGTCGAAAGGCGCGCGAGGTGCACGCGGGCGCCGGTCGCATGCATCAGCTCGAGGATGGTGCGCACCGCGACGGTCTCCGCGATCGCGGGAATCGGCGGCAGGCCCAGGCGCGTCGCGACCTCGCCCTCGTGCGCCACACCGCCTCGCGCGAGCGACGGATCCTGCGGGCGCAGCCACACCGTGAAGCCGAAGGTGGCCGCGTAGCGCATCGCCTGGAGCAGCGTCGCGTTGTCGGGCAGCGGCGCGTGGCCCTGGAAGAAGCCGATGCAGCCCGCCTCGGCGAGCTCCACCATCTCCGCGAGGCGCTCGCCGGCGAGGCCCGTGGTGAGCGCGCCGAGCGGATGCACGCGCGTGCCGTGCACGCCCGAGGCGCGGCGCTTGAGCATCTCCACCAGCCCCGGCTCGTCGAG
>JAICTR010000220.1 GCA_025936275.1 Burkholderiales bacterium | reverse complement strand
CATCGGCGTTCATCGGCGTCCCAGAGATTTGGGGTCGCGTCACTCGGGCTGTCCCAAATTCGCGGGGACTCGTTACGAGGATTGTTGAGCGCCCGTGAAACCACCCGCTCGCGCATCGCCTCCTCGGGATAGGGCCGGATCACCTTCCACGCATCTTCGATGCCGCCGGTGAGCCAGGCATCGATGTCGCCATCGGCGAGGATCGCCGGCATCCGGTCGTGCATGCCGCTCACGAAGCGGTTCGCCTCGGTGGTGAGGATGGTGAACGTCTCGAGGCGCTTCCCCTCGCGATCCTTCCAGGACTCCCACAGGCCGGCGAAGGCGACCAGCGGCCGTCCTTCCACCGTGATCGCATGCGGCACGCGGTGCCTGGCATCGCCGGTCCATTCGTAGAAGCCCGAAGCCGGGATCGCGCAGCGGCGGCTGCGGAAGGCCTCGCGGAACGCCGGCTTCTCCTTCACGGTCTCGCTGCGCGCGTTGATCATTCGGCTTCCGACCGACGGATCCTTCGCCCAGGACGGCACGAGCCCCCAGCGCAGCATCGCGAGCTCGCGCGCACCGTCCTCGCGCGCGCGCACCACCGGCGCCTCCTGGCTCGGCGCGATGTTGAAGCGCCTCTCGAGGCGCGGCACGCCCGGCACGCGAAAGGTGTAGGCGATGACATTGCCGTCGGCGTCGAGGAAATAGCGGCTGCACATGGGCGATGGCTCCTCGCCCATTCTAGCGGCGTGCGGTAAGCTTCCCCGCAAGCGATCGCAACGCACACTCGAAGAACGACCTTGATCGACGTTTCTCCCGCGCCGCGCATGGCGCGCGCCTGCCCCGGCTGCGCCGCGCCGATGAAGCGCGAGACCTTCGGCCGCAAGCCCCTCGGCACGCTCGACCTCGACCTGTGCCTCGACTGCCAGGCGATCTGGTTCGACGCGTTCGAAAGCCCGCAGCTCACGCCGAACGCGGTGCAGCAGCTGTTTCGCGAGATCGACGGGCTGCGCGCGCGCACGCCCCGCCCGTTGGGCGCCGTGCTGCGCTGCGTGACCTGCCACGGCCGCCTCGCGCTCACGCACGACATCCAGCGCACCAACCGCCTCGTGTACTACCGCTGTCCCGAGGGCCACGGGCGCTTCACGACGTTCCTGCAATTCCTGCGCGAGAAGGACTTCGTGCGCTCGCTCGCGCCGGCGGAGCTGCGGCGCCTCGCCGCCGCGGTGGGGCAGGTGCGATGCTCGAGTTGCGGCGCGCCGGTGGACATCGCGCGCGACGACGAATGCCGCTATTGCCACGCGCCGATCTCGATCCTCGACGTCGACGCGGTGCGCCGCGCGCTGGACGGGCTGGACCAGAAGCCGCCGCGCGAGGCGGGCGTCGATCCCGACGCGATGCTCGCCGCGCTGCTCGGGGAGCGCCCCGATGAGCCGCCGGACCTGGTGCACGGCGCGCTGCACCTCCTCAGCCGACATTTGTAGGAGCTCCCATGCATCCATCCGCACGCATCGCCGCCCTCGCCATCGCCGCATTCGCGGCCGCCTGCGCCACCTCGCAGCGCGAGCCGCCGCCCAAGCCCTTCGCCGGCACGCACTGGAACGCGGTGCTCGAGCTCCCGCCAGCCGGGGAGAAACCGTGGGTGCGCTTCGGCGACGGCCGCATGGAAGGCTTCGGCGGATGCAACCGGATCGCCGCGCGCTATGTCCAAGACTCCGTCGGTGCGCGCGCGATCGCGATCGGGCGCATCGAGAAGGGGTTCAACGCCTGCGACCGCTCGACGGGCGACGCCGAGGATCGCTTCCTCGAGGTGCTGCAGTCGGTGTCGAGCTATTCGATCGTGGGCGATGCGATGGCGATGACCGGATCGGCCGGAACGGTGCGCTTTCGCGCGGCCGGCGGGGAGGCGAAGAAGTGACCGTGGCAAGGATCTTCGGCGCGGCGTGCACGGCGCTCGTCGCCGCGTGCGCCCAGACGCCACCCGCGCAACCGCTCGCGATGTCGCCGGCGCCCCCGTCGGGCATCGTCGGCACGCGCTGGGTCGGCGTGGTGGGCGAGGGCGCGGACCATCGCACGCTGCCGCGCCTGGAATTCATCCGCGAGGGGCGCCTGTCCGGCTATACCGGCTGCAACATGCTTTCCGGCGCGTGGCGGATACAGGGCGACGAGGTGCGCGTGGGGCCGCTCGTCACCACCAAGCGCTTCTGCGTCGGCGAGCCGGGCGAGGTGGAGAAGCGCTTCCTCGCGGCCCTCGGCGACGGTGGCCGCGGCCGCCGCGAGGGCGGGCGCCTCGTCTTCACCGGGCCGAAGGGCGAGCGCTTCGAGTTCGAGCAGGCCGCGGCGACCTGACTTCCCCCTCGCCTTCGAGCCGCTCGAAGGCCTTGTCGGGCGTCTGCTTCACCGCGTCGTAGCCCTTCCACGGATCGGTGCGAAGGTGCGCGAGCCGCTCGTGCACGTTGCGCACGTTCCACTGGTCGGCGCGCTCGAGCGCCTTCAGCTCGCTCCACTTCACCGGCACCGAAACCCCGAGCCCCGGACGCGCGCGCGCCGAGAACGCCGCGATGGTGGTGGCTCCCGTGCCGTTCCTCAGGTAGTCGATGAAGATGCGGCCGATGCGGTTCTGCGCGCCCGATTTGGCGACGAAGAGCTGCGGCACGGTGCGCGAGAGGTGCTGCACGATCGCCTGCGAGAAGTCCTTCACCTCGTCGTAGCCCCACCGGGCCGAGGGCGTGAGCGGCACGACGATGTGCAATCCCTTGCCGCCGCTCGTCTTGAGGAAGCTTTCCAGGCCGAGGAGGTCGAGCATCTTCTTCACGAGCCGCGTGCCCTCGACGAGCTCGCTCCACTCGACACCCTCGCCGGGGTCCATGTCGAGCACGAAGCGGTCGGGCTTGTCGAGGAGCTTCGTGGTCGAGTTCCAGGTGTGGAGCTCGATCACGTTCATCTGCGCGGCGCCCACCAGCGTCTCGGCGCTCGCGATCTCGAGCATCGACGGGTGCCCGGGCCAGTACTCGCGCGGCAGTTGGATGATGCCCGGGATCCTGATCTTCTCGCCGTGCTTCTGGAAGAAGAGCTCGCCGCCGATGCCGTAGGGCGCGCGCACCAGGGCGATGGGGCGGCCCTTGAGGTGCGGGATCATGCGCGGCGCGATCGACTCGTAGTAGCGCACGAGCTCGAGCTTCGTGACGCCGCTCTTCGCGTCGACCACGCGGTCCGGATGCGTCACCTTGATGCCCATCACCTCGCCGCTCGGCGAGCGCGCGCTCCTCGACTTCGAGCCCTTCGCCGCCGCCGCGCGCGGCTGCGAGGGCGCATGCACGGGTTCCTCGCGCACGATGGCCTCCGGATCCTTGTCGCTGCGCAGCCCGCGGAACGTCGGATGGCGGATGCGCCCGTCGCTCGTCCACTCGGTGAACGCCACTTCGCACACGAGGCGCGGCTTCACCCAGTGGCCCTTCACGCCGCGCGGCGTTTCGTGGAACGGCGGCTTCGCCGTCTCGAGCGCGGCGAGCTTCGCCTTCAGCTCGCGCAGGTCGGCATCGCCGAAGCCGGTGCCGACGTTGCCCGCGTAGCGCAGATGTCCCTCGCGATCGTTCACGCCGAGGAGCAGCGAGCCGAAGCCGGCGCGGCTTCCCTTGGGATCCGAATAGCCGCAGATCACGAACTCCTGGCGCCGCGTGCACTTGAGCTTGATCCACGACGTGGAGCGCGTGGAGGTGTATCCCGATTGCGCGCGCTTGCCGACGAGGCCCTCGAGCCCGCTCTTGCAGGCGCCTTCGAGGAGCTGCCTTCCTTCGCCCTCGAACGACTGGCTGAAGCGCACGATGTCCGAAGAACGCGACGCCATGAGGCGTTCGAGCAACGCGCGGCGCTCGTGGAGGGGCACGCGCCGCAGGTCGTGGCCATCGTAGTAGGGCAGGTCGAAGACGAAGTACGTGATGCCCGCTCGGCCGGCGCGCGACGAGGTGTCGAACGCCTGCTGCAACTTCTGGAAGTCGGGCAGGCCCTTGTCGTCGAGGACCACGATCTCGCCGTCGAGCCACGCCGAGCCGAAGCCGAGCGCGCGGAGCTCCTCGCGCAGGGCCTTCAATCGCGCGCTCCAGTCGTTGCCGTTCCTCGTGAAGAGCCGCACGTCGTCGCCTTCGACGCGCGCCACGATGCGGTAGCCGTCGAACTTGAGCTCGTAGGTCCAGCCCGGTCCCTCGGGCGGCTCGTCGACGAGGGTCGCGAGCTGCGGGAAGAGCGCGAGCGGCAGCTTCGCCTGCACCGCGCCCGCCGGCATCTGCATCTCGCTTGCCGCGGTCGCCTTCTTCCTCGTCGATTTGCGGGCCGGCTTCTTCGCCGCGGCCTTGCGCGACGCCGGCTTCTTCTTCGCGCGCGGCTTGGCTTCCTCCGCGGCGTTCACGCTGTCCGGCAGCGCCTCGGTGATGTCGTACTCGGCGGCGGGCCGCGCTTCCTCGTCGTTCTCCTTGATGAGGAGCCACGGCTCCTGGCGCTCGTCCTCGCGGCCGTGCATGCGCACCAGCGTCCAGCCGCCGTTCAACTTCTCGCCGCGCAGCTCGAACTTGAGCTTGCCCTTGCGATAGCCCTCGCGGGGGTCGCCGAGGGGCAGCCACTCGCCGCGATCCCACACGATCACGGTGCCCGCGCCGTACTGCCCGGGTGGAATCACGCCCTCGAAGCTCGCGTAGGTGAGGGGATGGTCCTCGACGTGAACCGCCATCCTGCGCACGTGCGGATCGAGGCTCGGCCCCTTCGGCACCGCCCAGCTCTTGAGGGTGCCGTCGAGCTCGAGGCGAAAGTCGTAGTGCAGCCGACGCGCCGCGTGCTTCTGGATCACGAACGAAAGCGCCTTGCCGGCGCGCGCGACTTCTCCCTTCGGCTCCGGCGTTTCGCCGAAGTCCCGCTTTTTCCAATATCGCGAGAGGGACGAGCGCATGCCTCCTAGACAGCGAAAGAGGGGTCAGATTCCTTTCGCAAAATCGGGGTCTGTCCCCGATTTTCCCCTCAGATCTCGATGTGGGTGCCCAGCTCCACCACCCGGTTGGCGGGGATATTGAAGAAGTCGGTGGCGCGCGTCGCGTTGCGCGACATCCAGGCGAAAAGGTGGTCGCGCCAGAGCGCCATGCCGGGCGAGTCGCTGGTCGGGATCACGGTCTCGCGCGACAGGAAGAACGAGGTCTCCATCACGTCGAACGAGAAGCCGTAGCGCAGGCGCACCGCGACCAGCATCTCGTCGATGTCCGGCTGCTCCTT
>JAICTR010000047.1 GCA_025936275.1 Burkholderiales bacterium | reverse complement strand
TCCGAAGCGCGTCGCGCGCGGCGTCGGCGATGGCTTGGCCGTCCATGGCGCCTTCCCACAGGCCCATGACGAAGCCTTCGAGCAGCAGCGCCCGCGCGCTCGCGGGATTGAGGCCGCGGCTCTCGGCGTAGAAGAGCTGCATGGCATCGAGCTCGCCAACGGTTGCGCCGTGGGCGCACTTCACGTCGTCGGCATAGATCTCGAGCTGCGGCTTGGTGTCCACCTCGGCGCCGCGCGAGAGGAGCAGGTTGTGGTTCACCTGGCGCGCGTCGGTGCGCTGCGCACCGGGCTGCACGACGACCTTGCCGTTGAAGACGCCGCGCGCCTCGCCGTCGAGCACGCCGCGGTAATGCTCGCGGCTGGTGCCGTGCGGCAGCGCATGATCGATCAGCGTGTGGTGGTCCACGTGCTGCCGGCCCGCGGCGACGTAGAGCCCGTCGAGCGTCGCCTCGCAGCCCTCGCCGTCGAACGCGGTGGTGATGTCGATCCGCGCGAGGCGGCCCCCGAGCGCGATGGAGTGGGAGTGGAAGCGGCTCGAGCGCGCCTGGGCGACGTGCAGCGCGCCCACGTGCAGGCCCTCGGCTCCTTCCAGCTGCAGGCGGTAGTGCTCGATCACCGCGCCTTCGCCCGCGAACACCTGCGTCACCGCGTTGGTGAAGTACGCGCCCTGCGCGGCACCGGCGTAGTGCTCGATCAGCGTCGCGCGCGAGCCCGCCTCGGCGACGATCACGTTGCGCGGATAGCTCGCCGCGCCGCCCGCAGCCGCGAGGAACACGATGTGGATCGGGGCCTCGAGCACCGTATCCCGCGCGAGCCTCAGGTGCACGCCGTCGGCCGCGAACGCGGCGTTGAGCGCGCCGAACACGGTATGGTGGCGCGCATCGGCGAGATACGGCTCCATCGGCCCCGGCGCGCGCTCGAGCGCCTCGGCGAGAGGGGCCAGCGTCACGCCCCGCGGCAGCTCGCCCACCGCGGAGAGCGCCGGCGAATGGCGTCCGTTCACGAAGACGATGCGCGGTCCGCCGAGGTCGCCGAAGAGCCGGGGATCGAGGTCGTCCGCGGCGGCGAGGCCGATGGCGTGCGAGGCGGCGGGAAAGATCGCCTTCTCGAGCGCCGCCATGCTGGTGTATTTCCAGTCCTCGTCGCGGCGCGTGGGAATGCCGGCGTGCGCGAAGCGCTCGAGCGCTTCACGGCGCAGCGCGGTGAGCCGCCGCGCGCCCGCACCCGGAAGCGAGGGCAGCGCGCGCTCGAAGTCGGCGATGAAGGGGGCGGCCGAGGGCGAGGTCATCGCGCGCGGGCCTCCGCCTCGCGGGCCGGTGCCGCCGGCGCTTCCTCGAGCCAGCCGTAGCCGCGCCGCTCGAGCTCGAGCGCCAGCTCCTTGCCGCCCGATTTCACGATGCGTCCGTGCGCGAGCACGTGCACGAAGTCCGGCTGCACGTAGCCCAGCAGGCGCTGGTAGTGCGTGACCAGCACGATCGCGCGCCCGGGACCGCGCAGCGCGTTGATTCCTTCGGCGACCACCTGCAGGGCGTCGATGTCCAGGCCCGAGTCGGTCTCGTCGAGGATCGCGAGGCGCGGCTCGAGGAGCGCCATCTGCAAAATCTCGTTCCTTTTCTTCTCGCCGCCGGAGAAGCCCTCGTTCACCGAGCGGTAGAGGAGCTCGTCGGGCATCTCCACGAGCTGCATCTTCTCGCGGATGAGCTTCAGGAACTCCATCGCATCGAGCTCGGCGAGACCGCGATGCCGGCGCACCGCGTTCACCGCGGCCTTGAGCAGGTACACGTTGCTCACGCCGGGAATCTCCACCGGATACTGGAAGCCGAGGACGAGGCCCTCGCGCGCGCGCTCTTCCGGAGCGAGCGAGAGCAGGTCGTGGCCGAGGAAGCGCGCCCCGCCCGCGGTGACCGAGAAGCTCTCGCGGCCCGCGAGCACCTGCGCGAGCGTGCTCTTGCCCGAGCCGTTGGGGCCCATGATCGCGTGGACCTCGCCGGCGTTCACGGTGAGATCGATGCCGCGCAGGATCTCTTTCCCATCGACGCTCGCGTGCAGCCCCTCGACCTGCAGCAGCGGTTGCGGACGACGCACGTTATCCATCAGCCCACGCTGCCTTCGAGGCTCACGCCGAGGAGCTTCTGCGCCTCGACGGCGAACTCCATCGGCAATTCCTTGAGAACATCCTTGCAGAAGCCGTTCACGATCATCGATACCGCGTCCTCGGGCGAGATGCCGCGCTGCCGGCAGTAGAAAAGCTGGTCCTCGCCGATGCGCGAGGTGGAAGCCTCGTGCTCGACGGTGGCGGTGGGATTCCTCACCTCGATGTAGGGAAAGGTGTGCGCGCCGCTCGTATCGCCCAGGAGCAGCGAGTCGCACTCCGAGTGGCTGCGCGCGCCCTCGGCGCCCTTCAGCACCTTCGAGAGACCCCGGTACGTGTTCTGCCCGTGCCCCGCCGAGATGCCTTTCGAGACGATGGTGCTGCGCGTGTTCCTGCCGATGTGGATCATCTTGGTGCCGGTGTCCGCCTGCTGCCAGTTGTTGGTGAGCGCCACGGAGTAGAACTCGCCCACCGCGTTATCGCCGCGCAGCAGCACGCTCGGGTACTTCCACGTGATCGCCGAGCCCGTCTCGACCTGGGTCCACGAGATGCGCGAATTCGCGCCGCGGCAGTCGCCGCGCTTGGTGACGAAGTTGTAGATGCCGCCCTTGCCCTCCCTGTCGCCGGGGTACCAGTTCTGCACCGTCGAGTACTTGATGTGCGCGCGCTCGTGGGCCACCAGCTCCACCACCGCCGCGTGCAGCTGGTTCTCGTCGCGCATCGGCGCGGTGCAGCCTTCGAGGTAGCTCACGTACGCGCCCTCGTCGGCGATGATGAGCGTGCGCTCGAACTGCCCCGTTTCCTTGGCGTTGATGCGGAAGTAGGTCGAGAGCTCCATCGGGCAGCGCACGCCGGGAGGGATGTAGCAGAACGACCCGTCGGTGAAGACCGCGGCGTTGAGCGCGGCGAAGAAATTGTCGGTGTACGGCACCACGGACCCCAGGTACCTGCGCACCAGCTCGGGATGCTTCCTTACGGCCTCGGAGAACGAGCCGAAGACGATGCCCATCTCGGCGAGCTTCGCCTGGAATGTGGTGCCCACCGAGACACTGTCGAACACCGCGTCCACCGCGACGCCGGCGAGGCGCTCGCGCTCGTGCAGCGGCACGCCCAGCTTCTCGTAGGTCTTGAGCAGCTCGGGATCGACCTCGTCCAGGCTCTTCGGGCCCTCGCCGCGCTGCTTCGGCGCCGAGTAGTAGATGATGTCCTGGTAGTCGATGGGCGCGATGCGAAGGTGCGCCCAGTGCGGCTCGGCCATCTTTTGCCACGCGCGGAAGGCCGCGAGCCGCCATTCGAGCATGAAGGCCGGCTCGTCCTTCTTGCGCGAGATGAGGCGGATCACGTCCTCGTCCAGCCCGCGCGGGACCGTGTCGGTCTCGACCTCGGTCACGAAGCCGTGGGGATATTCGCGGCCGACCAGCTCGTCGAGTTTGGTTGCGGGTTGCGCCATGGTCTCTCCGGGGTTCAGGCCGGCGCGCGGGCGGCGCGGCGCCGGATCGACGCCACCTTCACCGTTCCGTGCGCGGGCGTGTTCAGTTGCTCCAGGGTGATGCCTTGCAGCACGCCGAGAATCGCCTCGTTCACTCGCGCCCAGTTCGCGCGCACCGTGCAGCGCGATTCCTGGGCGCAAAGGCCCGGCGTGGTGCTGCACTCCGTCATGCCGATGGGACCATCCATCGCGCGGATGATCTGCGCGACCGAGATGCCCGAGGGCGCGCAGAGAAGGTTGTAGCCGCCGCGCGCGCCGCGCGTGGAGGCGACGAGCCCCTCGCGCGCAAGGGTCTTCAGGATCTTGCTCACGGTGGGCGCGGCGATGCCGAGGCGATCGGCTAATTCCGCCGCGCTGTGCACCGCCTGCGGCTCGCGCGCCATGGCGGCCATCACCACCGTGCCGTAATCCGCGAGCTTGCTCATGCGCAGCATCGATTTCCCCCGGCCATGCAATTAGGACTATATTAGTCCGAATTGAGTTCCACTGCAACGCCGGAGGGATCCAAATGGAAAGGGCGGGCGGTCGCGGGATCGCGTTCGCGACGGCCGCCATCGTGGCGGTCGCCTTTGGCCTGGTCACGCTGAAGGAGGGCGGCACGGTGCTCTTCGGCGGCGAGGCGGCGCGCCGGCGGCAGGCCAGTACGTGCCGTTCGTGCTGTGGTTCAACTTCCTCGCGGGGTTCGCCTACGTGGCGGCCGGCGCGGGGTTGTGGCTGCGCCGCCGCTGGGGCGCGGCGCTCGCCTTCGCCATCGCGGCCGCGACGCTCGTCGTGTACGCCGCGTTCGCCGCGCACGTGATGCTCGGCGGGGCGTATGAGCACCGCACGGTGGTCGCGATGGCGCTCAGGAGCACGGTCTGGGTCGCGATCTCCGTCGTGGCTTGGGTGAGCCGGCGGCGGCTCGCCGCGTCTTGATTCACACGACGCCAGCGATTGCCGGGAAGCAGGCCGCGATCAAGGATCGTTTGCCGAGTCGCGCCGCGGCTTGATCAATGCCGGCACCACCTTGCCCTGCGCCAGCTCCTCGCCCATGTGACGGATGCCGTGCCAGACATCGACGATCGCCTCGCGCAGGAAAGCCCACCACTGCCTTCGCCGGAGCTGCGGCGCGTCCGGCCTCCACACGCCCTTGGCCGGGTCGACGCCCACGCCGTGCATGTAGACGAGCTGCCCGCCGATGTAAGCCGTGTACGACACGACACCGATTCCCGCGAGTCCCGCAAGGAGGTATGCCGGCGCCGGCGCGTCATGCTTGCGCCGCCAGGTGGCCATCGCGAGCGCTACCGCCATCGCGGTGACGTTGAGGTTGCGATGCGTCATCAGCATGTCGCGCTCGCGGCCCTCGACGTTGACTTCCTCGCCGGCGATGAGGCCCGTCACGACCGCGCCGACCGCACCGAGTGCCGCGAGGCCGATCGCCTGGCGCCCGAACGTGCGAAACGCCTGACGCCCCGTGATGGCCCCGACCAGGTCGGAGCCGACCGCAAGCGGCAACAACGCGACCGGAAGATGGACGAGGGCAGGGTGCAACTCCTGCAGATGTAGCGCCATGGCGATGCTCCTTTCGAGTTTGCGCAGACTCAGCGGGCGAGCTTCTTCAGCGCGCCGCCCTTGTGAAGGGCGACGTGCTCGCTCCTGTCGCTCTTGATCTCGTATTGCGGCTCATCGGGACTCGCGTGGTGCACGTAGCCCTTGTAGTCCACGTCGCTGGTATGCACCTTCGTGATGGTTCCGCTCACGTGCCCGGCTTCCGAGTTCCACGTCACGTGATCGCCGACCTCGAGCTTCATGATGGCAGGCCTCGCCCCGGCGTCGCCGACCGCATGATCCTCCATGCGGCCCGGCGCCGATCGGGGCGCATGCGACCGACGGTCATTGGCGGCCCGACTTCTCTTCGGTCCGCGCCCGGCTCTTTCCGCCGCCCATCGCCGCTTGCGCCTGCTCGGCCATCTGCAGGTGCTCCTTCAAGGTCGCCAGCATCTGCTCGGCGGACTTCTTCACCTCGGGGTCTTTCGCTTTTTGCGCTTCCTCCTGGAATTCCTTCACGCCCTTGCGATGGTCCTTCACCATGTGGTCGATGTATTCGCGATCGAATTGCGGGCCGCTCAACTTCGCGAGCTTGCCCATCTCGCGCTTCTCGGCGTGCTTCGGCCTGTCCGGCAAGGTGATGCCCTTCTGCTGCGCCACCTCGCGCAGCTCCTCGCCCGCCTTGCCGTGGTCGCTCACCATGCGCTCGGCGAACTGCTTCACTTCGGGGCTGGCGGCGTGCTGCTCCGCGAGCTTGCCGAGCTCGTACTCGGCCATGTTCGAGCGCACGGCGTTCTCGATGAACTGGCGATCGTGGCGGGAAATCTTCCCGGCCTTGGCCGCGGCCTGGGCCGAGGCGGCGCCCGCCAACCCGATCGAAAAGAGCGCCACGAGGAGTGTTTTCAGGATCGGAGCATGGTTCATGTTGACCTCCTGGAAATGAGTGGGAAAGGCGCGCCGGCTCAGGGCTCGGCCGCGTAGGGATGGGATGCGACGCGCGCGCGCATCCCGAAATAGGCTCTCGTGCACGCGACCAGCAGCGGCACGGCGCCGAAGATGATGAAGACCGCGTCGCCGGGAAGCCTCATCCACTCCAGCACGTGCGAGATGCCGTGGCCGGTGTAGTCGAAGCTGCGCGCGTGCCAGTAGCCGTGCTGGATCACGTCCCAGACCTGGAGCACGCCGCCCGGGAAGAGGCTCAGCACGATCATCATCGCGAGCCCGATGTTGGTGCCCCAGAAGGCCGTGCGCACGTGCTTCTCGATGCGCGCCCAGAGCGCGTCGTCGCTCGTCTGTCGCGGCACGAACACGGTGAGCGCGATGGCGAGCATGCCGAAGACGCCCATCAGCGCCGCGTGCCCGTGGTTGGGCGCGAGGATGGTGCCGGTCTCGTAGTAGCTCACGATGGGAAGGTTGATGAGCAACCCGAACATGCCGGCGCCGACGAAGTTCCAGAAACCGACCGCCATCAGGAAATAGAACGTCCACTTGTGCGGGATGGCGATCGCCTTGCCGCAGACGTCGCATTCGCCGCGCGTGGTGCGCACGAAGTCCCACGCGTCGAGCGTGAGGAGCGTGAGCGGCACCACTTCCAGCACCGAGAGCATCGACGAGAGCGCGAGGTTCACGTTGGTGGCGCCGCTGAAATACCAGTGGTGGCCGGTGCCGATCACGCCGCCCAGGAAATAGAGGATGCCGTCGAGGTAGATCACGCGCAGCGCCACGTTGCGGCGCGTGAGGCCCAGTTGATAGAAGGTGAGGGCCACGACGGTGGTCGCGAAGAACTCGAAGTAGCCCTCGACCCACAGGTGCACGATCCAGAATCGCCACGTGTCCACCACCGTGTAGTGCGTGCGCGCGCCGTAGAAAAGCGCCGGGATGTAGAAGACGGGAATGGCGAGCGCGGCGACGAGGAACATCGTGACGAGCGGGCGCGCCGCGGGATTCGCGAGCCCGCTCGGGCGCAGCATCTTCCAGAGCAGCGCGAACCACGCGAGGAGCCCTGCGACCAGCAGGTACTGCCAGATACGTCCCAGCTCGAGGTATTCCCAGCCCTGGTCGCCGAGCCAGAACCACCAGCTTCCCAGCTCCTGCGAGATGCCGAGCCACTCGCCGAGGAGGCTGCCGAAGATCACCACTGCAAATGCGACGAAGAGCAGGTTCGCCCAGCGCGCGAGCCAGCCGGGCTCCGCCCTGCCGAGCGAGCGCGCGAGGAACAGCGCCGCGGCGACATACGCGGTCGCGATCCAGAAGATCGCGGTCTGCAGGTGCCAGGTGCGCATCAGGTTGCTCGGAAAGACGCGGGCGAGGTCCAGGCCGTAGAAGTTGGCCGCGTCCGTGCGGTAGTGGGCCGTTGCGCCGCCCACCAGCGTCTGCGCGAGGAAGAGCAGCGCCACGACCACGAAGAACTTGAGGAGCGCATCCTGCCCGGGGCTCGAGCGTCCCGGCAGCATCTGCGGATGCACGTGGTGGCCGCGCGTGATCCATCCCAGATAGTCGAAGCGGCCGAAGACGAGCAGCACCGCGGCGATTCCCGCGAGCAGCACGAGCAGGCTCAACGCGCTCCACAGGATGGTCGCGGGCGTGGGGACGTTGCCCACCGTCGGATCGTAGGGGAAGTTGTTGGTGTACGAGTATTCCTCGCCCGGTCGTTGCGCGACCGACACCCAGGCGGCCCACGAGACGAACGACGTGAACTGCCGCAACTCGTTCGGATCCGTGATGAGGTCGGTCTTGAGCCCGCCGTTACGCGAGGAGTCGTGGAAGTATCGGGTCCAATGGCCGACCTGCTCGCGATACGCTTGCGACTGCGGGGCGGTGAGCCGAAGCGTGCCGGATGACGCGTCGAAACGATTGGTCTTCATCTCGACCACCGTCTGCGCGCGCACCGCCGCCTGCTGCATCGGGGTGAGCGATTCGAGGGGCGCACCGTACTCCTGCCGCGCGATGCCATGCGCGGTGTCCTCGCCCATGGTGTGCAGCGCCTGGGCGGAGTAATCCGGCCCGAGATATCCGCCGTGGCCCCAGATGGTGCCGTTGTCCATCAGGCCGTACTTGAGGAAGACCTCCTGGCCGGCGTGGATGTCTTCCGCGGTGAAGAGCACCTGGCCCTGGGGATCGACGACGCGCGCCGGAATGGGCGCCGCGTTTCGATATGCGAGAAGCGTGATGAGGATGAGGCCGCTGAATCCGGCGACCATCACGATCGCCATGCCGCGGATCCACCAGGGGGACAGCGGTCTTTCGTCTTCTTCGGCGAGGGGAAGCGCGGCGTGGCTCACGCCCGTGGGATCGCGTCGCAATGGAAAGGTGCCGCCGATCGATTGCCGCTCGTCAATTCGCGGCGGCCTCGCGCTTCGCCGTCGAGAGGCCGAGCGCCGCGACCACGCCAGGCAGCACGCGCCGCACCTGCGCGGCAATGAAGATCACGCCGAGCGGATCGCCATGCGTGCCCGCCGAAGGCGGGCCTACGAGGCGCATGTTCGAGGAGACCTCGCCGTCCCTGCCGATGGGGCGGCACTGCGCATCGACGGCGAAGCCGAAGCCGCAATCGTCGTGGCGAAGCAGGCCCGCCGCGAGGAGGCTCGCGAGAAACGGGTTCGAGCGCGCGCCGCAATCGGCCTCGAGGCCGGTGCAGTTCACGATCGCATCGTAATCGTGGCTCGAGTCGTGGCCGCCCGCGCGGCCCTTCCATTCGATGCGCAGCGCATCCCCGTTCGCGGCGATCCCGACGAGGCGACCCGCGTGGAATCCGACTTCCCCGTTGCGCTCGGCGCTTTCCACCCGCGCGCGAGTCTGCGGCGGCACGCGGAATCGATACGTGTCGTAGTGGATGCGCAGGTGGCGCAGGAACCGGCGCTTCTCGGCCGCGGGAACGCGCGGCCACACCTGCCACACGACGTTGCGCAGCTCGTCGAACGCTTCGCGCCAATCGGCCCCGGCATGCACGGAGCCGGCGATGCGCTCGCGCAGCGCGCGCGACAGCGCCCGCATGCTTCGCGCGCCGAGCGCATGCAGGGCGTACTCCGGCACCGGGCCTTCGATTCGCTCCAGCAGCGTGAGGGGCGAGAGGTCCGGGACGCGCTCGCGGTGCGCAGCGGGCCGCAGGCCATGGCGCGAGAGCGCATCGATGCGATGCCGCTTGCCGTGGCGCAGGAGCGTCGCCGTCACATCCATCGCGGTGAGACCGCTCCCCACGAGGAGGATGCGCGAAGCGGCCCGCAGCGTCCCGAGCGCTTCGGCGTCGAACGGATTCACGATCACGCGCGAATCGCCCGCAAAGCGCGAGAAGAGCGTGGGGAGCCGCGGCGTGCCGTTGCCCGTGGCGATCAGCATCATGTCGGCCGGGAAGCGCGTGCCATCGGAGGCGATAACGTGCGTGACCTTCCCCGCACACTCGACGCCGAGGGCCATCGCGCGATGGTGGCGCAGGCTCGTTCCAGGACGCGCGGCGGCCTCGCGAACGGCCGATGCCACGAAGCGGCCGAAATCGCCGCGCCTCACGTACGTTCCGCCGTTCGCGGCCTGCGCATCGCGATCTGCCGTGAGGACTCCCTCGCGCGCGCACCATTCGCGAAGCCCGTCCGCGCGGGCCGGATCGAGCAGGTGGTTGTCGAGCGGGCCGTTCAGGCGATGGTCCGGGTCGCGCGTGGAGTACGCCATGCCGCAACCGACCTCTTCGCGCGGTTCGACGATCGTGATCGCGATGCGCTCGCCCACGGCATTGGCGAGCTGCACCGCGACCGCCGCGCCGGTGTATCCGCCACCGACGATGACGACGCGAGCACGGCCTTCATCGAGGACGCCGGGTCGCGGCGGGGATGGATTTGCGGGGCGCTCGCGGTAGCTCACCGCCTCGATTGTAAGTGAGGCGGCGAGCAGGCGATGCCGGTGCATGTTCGGCGTGCCGAAGTCGCGATCGTGGATGCGCGCGCCGGGCCGCAGATGGTAGCGCGTGCCGCGCCTCACGCCGCGACGATGCATTGCGTATCCCGGGGACCGAAGAATTCGCCAGCGAGGGATGGCGCCGGGAAGCTCATGCTCCAAAGATACGTCGATATGGCGCCCCGAACACGAATCGAACGTGCGACCTGCCCCTTAGGAGGGGGCTGCTCTATCCACTGAGCTACCGGGGCGCTGCGGGCGAAATTATCGCATGCGCTGTCGCCCCTCTCGCGGGCGGCAGAGAGCGAAATCAGCGCGGCGCGGAAGCGGGCGGATGCCGCGAGCCGGAATCGGGATCTGCGGAGCTCGCGCCCATCTTCAGCGCGCGCTTGAGGCTCGAGGCGATGCCGAGCGCGATCACTGCGATGAGGATCGCGATCACGATCAGGACGCGGCGCGACATGCCCCCTCCCCGGCCTCTCCGTTCATTCGAAGCCCTCGACGCGCTTGTGGAATGCCTGCAGCACGCGGCCGCTGCGCGCGCGGGTGCCGCGGTAATGCTCCAGCGATCCGGCATTCACCGCGATCGTGGTGCGCTTGTCGCCCCGGCCGTACGCCGCGATATTGAGCGCGCCGGCGACCGGCACGATGCCGAGCATCTTCTCGCCTTCGTGGAGCTTGATCGCCATCACGCCCTTGCCGCCGTTGGCGAGCTCGGGCACTTCCTCCAGCGGGAACACCAGCAGCTTGCCCTCCGAGGAGAGGGCCGCGACTTCCCTGGCGCCCGCTGGAACCACGAACGGCACGAGCAGCGCGTCGTCGCCGTCGATGCCCACGAACTGCTTGCCGGCGCTGCGCGTGGTGACGAAATTTTCCAGCTTCGCGCGCAGCGCATTGCCGCCCGCCGTGCCGAGGAGCACCGCGGTCTCGGGCGCGCCCACCAGCATGCCGACGATCGGCGTACCCGCGGTCTCGGCGAGCGAGGAGACGGGAACGCCATCGCCCTTGCCGCCGGGGATCTCGCTCGG
>JAICTR010000349.1 GCA_025936275.1 Burkholderiales bacterium | reverse complement strand
CGACGTCGGTCGCATGCAGGTTCGCCGCGGCGAGCACGCGATCGAGCGCTTCCTCGATCGCCTCGAGCTCGGGCGCGATCCACGACTCGAACGCGGCGCGCGTCACGGCCTCGCGGATCTCGAAGCCGGGACCCACGAAATGGAACTCGGCGCGCTCCTCGCGCGAGAGCGCCTCCTTGGCGTCCGAGACCGCCTTGTAGAGCGTGTAGCCCTGGTCCGATTCCACGAGGCGGATGAAGCGCGCGACGAGCTCCGGCGCCTCGCTGAAGCGCGCCACCTCGCGGAAGTCGCGGAAGTCGCGCGAGGTGCGCATCACCGAGAGCTCGTGCCACTGCGCGAAGCCCGCGAAGCAGGAGCGCGGCAGCTCGAGGCTGCGGCCCATGCTGCGGTAGGTCGTGCCCTTGCCGAGCTGCGGCAGCACCACGTGGTCGATCAGGCGATAGTCGAAGCGGTCGCCGGCGACGCCGACGCCCGCGTGCCCGAGCGCCTCGGCTTGCAGGCCGTCGCGGCCCAGCGCGAAGCGGATCGCGGAGAAATCCGTCGTGCCGCCGCCGAAATCCGCGACCAGCACCGTGGCGCTCTCCTCGAGCGTCTGCGCGTAGAAGAAGGCCGCCGCCACCGGCTCGTACACCTGGCGGATGCGCGTGAAGCCGAAGGGCTCCAGCGCGGTGCGGTAGCGCCGCATCGCGAGCGCCGCGTCGGGCCGGCTGCTGCCCGCGTATTCCACCGGACGGCCGACCACGATGTCGCCCGGCAGCTCGCCCAGCTGCGGATGCGCGTGCGCGCGAAGCTCGCGGAAGAAACGGTTGAAGAGGTCCTCGAAGCGCCATGCCGAGCCGTAGATGTAGGTCTGCTCGAAGAGCCTGCTCGCGGCAAAGCTCTTGAGGGACTGGATGAAGCGGCAGTCCCCCGCGAGCTCGATGAAGCGCTGGATCGCCCAGGGCCCCGCCTCCGACCTCACCTCCGGCGCGTCGTCGTCGCCCTCGTTCCAGAACGTGAGCGCCGAGCGGAACGCGAACAACCGATTGGAGAGAAAGCTGAACACCACCGGGTCCGCAGGCGCATGGCGATGCGCCCACGAAACCACGGTGTTGGTGGTGCCGAAGTCGAGCCCGAGGGCGCGCCTCCCCGCGGCCTGAGCGTTCGCCACGCGCTCAGCGTCTCACCTTCACGCCGGCCTTCTGGAACTGCTCGCGAAGCTCGGCGGAGGTCTCCTTCATCGACTTCATGAACGCGTCGCCGGAGACGAACGCGGGCTCCAGCTCGTTCTCCTCGAGGTACTTCTGCCACGACTTGGTGTGCGTGAGCTTCTCGAAGGTGTGGATCCAGTACGCGGCGGCGTCCGCGGGCATCTGCGGCGGGGCCACCACGCCGCGGATCTGCGGGGTGGGCGTGACGTCGAACCCGGCCTCCTTGAGCGTCGGCACGTCCGGCCACTTGGGCAGGCGCTTGTCGGAGAGCTGCGCCAGCACGCGAAGCTTCCCGGCGCGCACGTTCTCCCCGGCCTCCTGCGGCTCGATCACCATGATGTCCACGTGCCCGCCCAGGAGCGCCGCGAGGCGGTCGCCGCCGCTCGGGAACGAGACGTACTGCCACTTGGCGCCGGTCGCATGCTCGAGCTGCTCGCGGATGATGTTGTCGCGCGAGGTGATGGAGCCGCCCGATTGCTTGAGCTTGCCGGGGCTCGCCTTCGCCGCGTCGATGAACTCCTTGAGCGTCTTGTAGGGCGAGTCGGCGCGCACCGCGAAGACCGCCGGCTCGCGCAGCAGCTGCGCGATCGGCTTCAGGTCGTACACGGTGATCTTCGCTTCCTTCGCCGTGAGCGCCGTGGCGAGCCACACGCTGGTGATCATGCCGAGCGTGTACGGATCGTCCTTGCGCTCGTAGACCGCGGCCGCCGCGACCGCGCCGCCGCCGCCCGGCTTGTTGATCACCTGCACGCGCACCGGGACCAGCTTCTCCTGCTCGAACATGTTGACGATCGCGCGCGCGAGGAGGTCGTTGCCCCCGCCGGGCCCGGTATGCACGATGATCTCCACGGGCCGCGTGGGCTTCCAGTCGGCGAGCGCCGCCGCCGGGATGAGCATCGCGAGCGCCGGGATGGCGAGCGCGAGCGAGCGTCGAATGGCTTGCATCATCTCTCCTCCTCCTTCTTGTCGTGGACGGTCAGGCTTCGCGGTCGAGCACCTGCACCCGGACCGCGTTGAACTTGCGGATCAGCGGAATGGCGAGCAGCAACGCGGCGCACAGGAGCAGCCCCGCGGGAATCGGGCGGAAGAGGATCGAGATGCTGCCGCCCGACATCTGCAGGGACTGGCGCAGCGCCCGCTCCATGGGGTCGCCGAGCACCAGGCCCAGCACCAGCGGCGCGCACGGGAAATCGAGCTTGCGCATGACGTAGCCGAGGAGCCCGAAGATCGCGAGCAATCCGAGCTGGAACATGCTCGAGCCTTCGGCATAGACGCCGACGATGGCGACACCGAGGATCAGCGGGAAGATCACGTACGAGGGCACGCGCAGGAGCTGCGCGAAGACCGCGACCAGCGGCAGGTTCAGCACCAGCAGCAGCACGTTGCCGATGTACATGCTGGCGACGAGCCCCCAGAAGAGCTGCGGGCTGTCGTGGATGAAGAGCGGCCCGGGCTTGAAGCCCCACAGCACCAGCGCCGCGAGCAGGATCGCCGTGGTGCTGCTGCCGGGAATGCCGAGCGTGAGGAGCGGCACCAGCGCGCCGCCGGTCTCGGCGTTGTTGGAGCCCTCGGGCGCGGCCACGCCCTCGATCGCGCCCTTGCCGAATTCCTCGGGATGGCGCGAGAAGGCCTTCTCGATCCCGTAGCTGATGAAGGACGCGATCGTCGAACCCGCGCCGGGCAGCACGCCGACGAGGAATCCCACCACCGAGCCGTTCACGAACGCGAAGCGGCAGCGCTTCATGTCCTCCCAGGTGGGAAGGAGGTTGCGCAGGCCCTTCGGCACCGGCACCATCGTCGGCGGCTCGGAGGGCTCGATGTTGCCGAGCACCTCGCCCACGGCGAAGACGCCGATCGCGACGATGATGAACTCGATGCCGCCGAGGAGCTCCACGCGCCCGAAGGTGAAGCGCGAGGTCGCGGTGAAGAGGTCGGTGCCGATGCCCGAGATCCACAGGCCCACCAGCATCGCGAGGAGCGCCTTCACCAGCGAGTCGCCGGCGAGGAGCACCACCATCGCGAGGCCCGCCACCATCAGCGCGAAGTATTCGGGCGAGCTGAACGCGAGCGAGAGCCGGGCGAGCGGCGGCGCGACCAGCATCAGCGCGAGCACGCCGAACGTGCCGGCGATGAAGGACGAGATCGCCGCCATGCCGAGCGCGGCGCCGGCACGGCCCTTGCGCGCCATCTGGTAGCCGTCGATGCAGGTGACGACCGAGGACGATTCGCCGGGCACGTTGAGCAGGATCGAGG
>JAICTR010000016.1 GCA_025936275.1 Burkholderiales bacterium | reverse complement strand
CCAAGCGCGGTGATCAGCGTCGCGACTTCCTGGGAGGTGATGATCTTGTCGATCCGCGCGCGCTCGACGTTGAGGATCTTGCCCTTGAGGGGCAGGATCGCCTGGAACTTGCGGTCGCGGCCCTGCTTGGCGGAGCCGCCGGCCGAATCGCCCTCGACCAAGTACAGCTCGCAAAGCGTGGGATCGCGCTCCTGGCAATCCGCGAGCTTGCCCGGCAGTCCGATGCCGTCGAGCACGCCCTTGCGCCGCGTGAGCTCGCGCGCCTTGCGCGCCGCTTCCCGCGCGCGGGCCGCTTCGACGATCTTCGTGCAGATGATCTTCGCGTCGCTCGGGCGCTCCATCAGGAAATCCGCGAGCTTCTGGGAGACGATCTCCTGGACCACGGGCTGTACTTCGGAGGAGACGAGCTTGTCCTTGGTCTGCGAGGAGAACTTCGGCTCCGGGACCTTCACGGATAGCACGCACGTGAGGCCTTCCCGCATGTCGTCCCCGGTGGTCTCCACCTTCGCCTTCTTGGCGATCTCCTCCTTCTCGATGTAGTTGTTGATGGTGCGCGTCATCGCCGTGCGCAGTCCGGTGAGATGCGTGCCGCCATCGCGCTGCGGGATGTTGTTGGTGAAGCACTGCACCGATTCGCCGTACGAGTCATTCCATTGCATCGCGACCTCGACGGTGATCCCCTCCTTCTCGCCGACGGAATGGAAGATATTGTTGTGCAGGACCGTCTTCGCGCGGTTCATGTACTCCACGAAGCCACGCACGCCGCCGGTATGGGCGAAGTTCTCGCTCTTGCCCGCGCGCTGGTCGATCAGCTCGATCTTCACGCCGTCGTTGAGGAACGAGAGCTCACGCAGGCGCTTGGCGAGGATCTCGTAGTGGAACTCGACGTGGCCGAAGGTGACGGGCGAGGCGAGGAAGTGCACCTCGGTCCCGCGCCGATCCGTGGCGCCGGTCGCCTCGAGCGGCTTCACCGCCACGCCATCGCGGAACTCCATGTAGTACGAGTGGCCGTTGCGCCAGATCCTGAGCTTGAGCCATTCCGAGAGCGCGTTCACCACCGACACGCCGACGCCGTGCAAGCCGCCCGAGACCTTGTACGAGTTCTGGTCGAACTTTCCGCCGGCATGCAGCTCGGTCATCACGATCTCCGCGGCGGAGCGCTTGAGATCGTCGTCGTCCTTGATGTCGGTGGGGATGCCGCGGCCGTTGTCCACCACCGAGATCGAGTTGTCGGTGTGGATGATGACCTTGATGTCGTCGCAGTGCCCGGCGAGCGCCTCGTCGATCGCGTTGTCTACCACCTCGAACACCATGTGGTGCAGTCCGGTGCCGTCGGAGGTGTCTCCGATGTACATGCCGGGACGCTTGCGGACGGCATCCAGTCCCTTGAGGATCTTGATGCTATTGGAGTCGTATTCGGCCGCGGGGCGGCCGTTGGGATTCGTCACTTCGGGAAGGGTTGCCATTGAGTTCCTGCGTTCGGGGACGTCCTTGCGCGCTTCAGATGCGCATCGGCATGACGACGTACTTGAAATCGTCCCGGCCGGGCAGCTGAACGAGCGCGCTCGAATTGGAGTCGCCCAGGGTGAAGGTCACGCTCTGCGAATCGACGTGGTTCAGCACGTCGAGGAGATACGAGATGTTGAAGCCGATGTCGAGCGGGTCGCCGTCGTATTCGATGGCGAGGCCTTCCTCGGCTTCCTCCTGCTCGTTGTTGGTGCAGATGATGGAAAGCGAATCCTTGGTGAAGACCAGCCGCACGCCGCGGATCTTTTCATTGGAGAGGATCGCCGCGCGGTTCAGGGACTGCGCGAGCGTCGGCCGATCGAGGCTCACGTGATTCTTGTGCGCCGACGGGATCACCTTCTGGTAGTCGGGGAATTTTCCCTCGACGATCTTGGAGACGATCTCGATGCCGCCGAACGCGAAGCGCGCCTGGTTGGAGCCGATCGCGAGCGACACCGGGTCGTCGGTATCGCCGAGCAGCTTGATCAACTCGAGGACGGTCTTGCGCGGCAGGATCGCCTCGACCGACCCGTGGTCCTCGCCGAGCGAGCGGCTGGCGTAGGAGAGCCGATGACCATCGGTCGCGACGACGCGCAGCGTCTCCCTGTCCACCGAGAAGAGCACGCCATTGAGGTAATAGCGGATGTCCTGCACCGCCATCGCGAACTGCACCAGGCGCAGCGCATCCTTGAGCGCCTTCTGCGGCAGCCTCAGCGTCTTGGAAGCGTCCTTCGCCTCGACCATTCGCGGGAAATCGGCCGCGGGCAGCGTCTGAAGGTTGAAGCGGCTCTTGCCCGCGCGGACCACCATGCGGTTTTCCTTGGCCTCGAGGGAAACCTCCGCATCCTCGGGCAGCGAGCGCAGGATGTCGTAGAGCTTGCGCGCACCCGCCGTCACCGCACCTTCCGCGTTCCCCTCGATGGCCGCCTTCGATGTGATCTGCACCTCGAGGTCGGTCGCGAGGAACTCGAGCTCCGGACCCGCGGCCGTGATCAGCACGTTCGACAGGATCGGCAGGGTATGGCGGCGCTCGACGATGCCGGTCACCTGCTGCAGCGGGCCGAGCAGCTTCTCGTTCGTCGTCTTTATCTTCAGCATGGTTATTGAAATAAAAGATAGTTAGTAGCTGATAGGAGGCGGCCCGGAGCGGGAAAACTCCAGAATGGCGAATCGGATCAAAGCATTGACACTCGAATCAAATGGGGACCGATCGCCCTGATTGCAACGCCAACCTGTGGACAAGCGTCCCTCCTTCGCCGGAGCCGGAAACGATCCACAGGTTCTCCCGGCGCTATGCATGGTTCATCCGAGGAGCATCTGCTGGAGTTGCGCATAATCGCGGGCGAATTCCTGGTCGGTCTCGCGCAGTTCCTGGGTCTTGCGGCAAGCATGCAGGACCGTCGTGTGGTCGCGTCCGCCGAAGGCCTCGCCGATTTCCGGCAGGCTCTGCTGCGTGAGCTCCTTCGCGAGCGCCATCGCGACCTGCCGCGGGCGCGCCACGGAGCGGAAGCGCTTTTTCGAGTACATCTCCGAAACCTTGATCTTGAAATAGTCGGCGACGGTCTTCTGGATGTTCTCTATGGAGACCTGGCGGTTCAGCACCGCGAGCAGGTCCTTCAGCGCCTCGCGTGCCGTGACGACGTTCACCGCGGTATTGTTGAAGCGGGCATAGGCGAGCACGCGCTTGAGTGCGCCCTCGAGCTCGCGGACATTGGAGCGGATGTGCTTCGCGATGAAGAACGCGACGTTCTCGTCGACGTGCACGCCGTCGTTTTCCGCCTTCTTGAGGAGGATCGCCACGCGCATCTCGAGCTCGGGCGGCTCGACCGCGACGGTGAGGCCCCAGCCGAAGCGCGAGATGAGGCGCTCCTCGATCCCCGTCATTTCCTTGGGAAAGCAGTCGCTCGTGATCGCCACCTGCTTGTGCGCCTCGAAGAGCGCGTTGAAGGTGTAGAAGAACTCTTCCTGGGAGCGCGACTTGCCGACGAAGAACTGCACGTCGTCGATGAGGAAGAGGTCGAGCGAGCGGTAATAGCGCTTCAGCGAGTCGAAGCTCTTGTGCTGGTAGGCGCGCACCACGTCGGCCACGAACTGCTCGGCGTGGATGTAGCGCACCTTCGCCCTGGGGTTGCGCTTCAGGACCTCGGTCCCGATCGCCTGCAACAGGTGCGTCTTGCCGAGGCCCGTGCCGCCGTAGATGAAGAGCGGGTTGTAGGCCGTGCCGGGGTTCTCCGCGACCTGGATCGCGGCGGCGCGCGCGATCTGGTTCGCCTTCCCGTTCACGAAGTTGGAAAAAGTGAAGCCCGGGTTCAGCCGATGCTCCTCACGGCTCGGTCGGTCGGGCGCGGTCGCCACCGGAACCGGCTCCGGCACGACGATCTCCGCCTCCGCGGGTTTTTCCTCGAGGACCAGGTTCACGCTCAGGCGGCTTCCGGCGACGCGCTCCACGCGCGACTCGATGCGCGAGAGCAGGTTGGCGCGTACCCAACGCAGCACATGGTGGTTCGGGGCCACGAGCACGAGCTGGTCATCGTGGCGCTCGGCGCGCAGCGGCCGGATCCACGTATCGAACTGCTGTGTGGGCAGCTCCTTCTTGAGCTCGGCGGCGAGCGATGGCCAAAGCGAATCCATGTTGCGGGACGGGGTCCGGGAGGAAGTGAAGAAACGCGGAGGGGCAATGGGAAATTTTATCTGGAACGGGCTGTGTTATCCACAGGCCGGATGGCTTTTCGCGGCGAACGCCGATGGTGAGCGCGCGCGTCATCGGTTATAATTTCAGGCTTTTCGCCATCCGCATCCAAAGCAGGGCTTGCCATGAAACGCACTTTCCAGCCGTCGACGACCCATCGCAAGAAAACGCACGGGTTTCGCGTGCGCATGAAGACGGCGAGCGGCCGTGCCGTCATCAACGCGCGGCGCGCCAAGGGCCGCAAGCGCATCGCGGTCTGAGCGGCTATGCCGCCGCGCGCTCGCGCGCAGGCGCTTTCCAGGCGCCATCGCTTCACGGGCCCCGGTGCGTTCGGGCCGGCCCTTCGGAGCGGACGCAAGGTGCGAGGAGACACGCTTGTCCTGCATGCGGCGCGCGCATCGGGCGACGCCTCGCGAGTCGGCATCGCGCTCTCGCGCCGGCACGTGCCTTCCGCGGTCGCGCGCAATCGCATCAAGCGCATCGTTCGAGAAGCGTTCCGTCGCCATCCCCTGAAGCATTGCGAAATCCACTGTGTCTTTGCGCTTCGGGAGCGCGTGCGACCTGAAGCCCTGGTGCGGTTGCCCGATGAGGTCGCGCGGTTGCTCGACGAGCTGCAACGAGCGGAGCGGCGGTGATCGCGAGGATTTTCATCGGCGCGGTGCGGCTCTATCGCGTCCTGCTCAGCCCATGGTGGGGCGGGCATTGCCGGTTCTCGCCGACGTGCTCGGAATACGCGATCGAGGCACTGCGCTGCCATGGGGCTTGCCGGGGCGGTTGCCTCGCGGCGCGTCGTCTTTTCCGTTGCCATCCCTGGCATGCCGGTGGATTCGACCCGGTCCCATGAGCCTTTCCGAATGATGGATACCCAACGCCTGATCGCGCTCATCGTTTTCTCGTTCTCCGCGCTGCTGCTGTGGGAGGCGTGGCAGAAACAGAACGCGCCAGCCCCCGTTGCCCACACGGCGCCCGCTACCGCACCGGCAACGGTGCCGACGTTGCCCGCTGCGCAAACGGATGGCCGTGCTTCCCACGGCAGCGCCGTTTCGGCGGCGCCGCCCACGGCGACCGCTTCGTCGGCCCCGGCGGCGCCGATCCATGTGACCACCGACCTTCTCGATGTGGACATCGATCCGGTAGGCGGCGATATCAGGCGCGTGACGTTGCGGCAAGTGCATTCCGCCCAGGACCGCGACAAGCCGCTCACCTTGCTCGAGCCGAATCCCGAGCATTTCTTCATCGCCCAGTCGGGATTGCTGGGCGACGACCTGCCGAACCACAACAGCGTGTACGAGGCGGATCAGCGCACGTACAGCATGACAAGCGGCAGCGACCAGGTGGAAGTGCGCTTGCGCGCGCGTGATGCCGGCGGCAACGAGGTCATGAAGCGGTATGTCTTCCACCGCGGCGAATACCGGTTCGATCTCTCGTACACCGTGACGAACCATGGGAGCAAGCCGCTTTCCGCGTACGCCTATTACCAGTTCCTGCGCGATTCCAACGCGCCCAGCCAGGAGGCGGCGCAGACCAGCTCTTTCGGGGGCGTCACCACGTTCACCGGACCGGCGGTGTACACGGACGAATCGAAGTACGAAAAGATCGCCTTCAAGGACGTGGACAAGGGGAAGCAGCCGGAGCCTCGCAAGGCGAAGGATGGCTGGATCGCGATCGTCCAGCATTACTTTGTCTCCGCGTGGGTTCCCAAGCCGGGCGAGGAGCGGGAATTCTTCACGCGCAGGGTGGGCGATAACCGCTACACCGCCGGCGTCGTGGTTCCGCTCGGCACCATCGCTCCGGGCGGCAAGGCGAGCGTCGATGTGGCCGCGTATATCGGCCCGCAGGAGAAGGACCGCCTCGCGAAAGTGGCCCCCGGGATGGACCTCGTGGTGGACTACGGATGGCTCAAGGTTCTCGCGGTGCCGATCTTCTGGATCCTGAAGACCATCCACGGCTTCGTGCACAACTGGGGCTGGTCGATCATCCTGCTCACCATCCTGATCAAGCTCACGTTCTATCCGCTGAATGCGAAGGCCGGGCGGTCGATGGCGCAGATGAAGGTGCTCGGGCCGAAGATGGAAAAGCTGAAGCAGCTCTATGGCGAGGACCGCCAGAAGCTGAACCAGGCCATGATGGAGCTGTATCGGACGGAGAAGATCAACCCGCTCGGCGGCTGCCTGCCGATCGTGGTGCAGATTCCCGTGTTCATCGCCCTGTACTGGGTCCTGCTCGGGTCGATCGAGCTGCGCCATGCGCCGTGGCTCGGCTGGATCCACGACCTGTCGGCGCCCGATCCGTACTTCGTGCTGCCGATCATCTATGCGGCCTCGATGTTCCTGCAGACCCGCATCAACCCGCAGCCCGCCGATCCGGTGCAGGCGAAGGTGATGATGATCATGCCGATCATGTTCAGCGTCTTCTTCCTGTTCTTCCCGTCGGGCCTGGTGCTGTACTGGGTCGTTCAGAACCTGCTGTCCATCGTGCAGCAGTGGCACATCAACCGAACTCTCGCCGCGGAAGCGAAGGCCAAGAGCCGTCGCTGAGCGCCGGCGATACGATCGCCGCGATTTCCACGCCGCCGGGGCGAGGCGGCATCGGCGTGGTGCGCGTTTCGGGACGCGGCACCGCGGACGTGGCGCGATCGATCCTCGGCTTTTTGCCGATTCCGCGCCAAGCCGTCCTCGGCGATTTCCGCGATGCGCGCGGCGAGCTCATCGATCGGGGCATCGCCCTCTTCTTTCCGGCGCCGCGTTCCTATACGGGCGAAGACGTCCTCGAGCTCCAGGGCCATGGCGGCCCCCTCGTCATGCAGCAGCTCCTCGCCCGATGCGTCGCGGCGGGGTCGCGCATGGCCGAGCCCGGCGAGTTCACTCGGCGCGCCTACCTCAACAACCGCATCGATCTTGCGCAGGCCGAAAGCGTCGCCGACCTGATCGATGCCGCGAGCATCGAAGCGGCCAGGAGCGCGGCCCGTTCGCTCGCGGGCGATTTCTCGCGCCGCATCGAAGCGCTCGCGAGCGCAATCATCGATCTGCGGGTGCATGTGGAAGCGTGCATCGATTTTCCCGAAGAGGAGATCGACGCGTCCGACCGCGCGGCCATCGAACGCAAGCGCATTTCCATTGCCGCGGACTTGCGCCGGCTCCTCGCCTCCGCGAATCAGGGGGTCGTTCTGCGAGAAGGGCTCACCGTGGCTCTGATCGGTCGCCCCAACGTTGGCAAATCGAGCCTCCTGAATCGACTCGCTGGAGAGGAGCTCGCGATCGTCACGCCGATTCCCGGCACCACCCGCGATCCTGTGCGCGCCACCATCGCGATCGAAGGGGTGCCGGTCCACCTGATCGATACCGCCGGGCTCCGGGAATCCGAGGATCCGGTCGAGCGCATCGGCGTCGAGCGCACGTGGGCTGCCGTCCAGACCGCGGGTGCGGCGCTCTTGATCGATGCGGTGGATGAAGGAGCCGGCATCGATGAGCGGATCGCGGCGAGGCTGCCGCATGCCCTGCCGCGCGCCTATGTGCTCAACAAGATCGATCTCGCGGAGCGGCGGCCGGAAGGGCCGGTGGCCCCCGTGGGCGAAGGCGTTTTCCTGCCCGTGTCGGCCAAAAGCGGCGCGGGGCTTCCGGCCTTGCGTTCATGGCTCCTCGAGAGGGCGGGATGGCGGCCTGCGGGTGAGGGAGTTTTTATGGCTCGCGCGCGCCATGTCCAAGCACTTTGCGAGGCCTTGGAGTGCGTGACGCGCGCGGGTTCCACGGGGGAAGTATTTGAATTGGCGGCGGAAGAGCTTCGCTTGGCGGCTGCGGCATTGGGCCGGATCGTCGGCGAAGTGAGTGCTGACGATCTACTGGGAGAGATCTTCGGCCGCTTCTGTATCGGAAAGTGACGTTCCACGTGGAACATACGGCTTTGAGTTTCACGTGGAACGTCGCCTCCGGGTAAAATGAGGTTGCCCCAGCCGCGTCTCTCATGGATTTCTCCACTCACTTCGATGTTGTCGTTATCGGCGGCGGTCACGCCGGCACCGAAGCGGCGCTGGCTGCCGCCCGGATGGGCGCATCCACGCTGCTGCTCACGCATTCCATCGAGACGCTCGGGCAAATGTCGTGCAATCCGTCCATTGGCGGAATTGGCAAAGGGCATCTCGTGCGCGAGGTCGACGCCCTCGGTGGCGCAATGGCCGCCGCCACGGACGAGGCGGGCATCCAGTTTCGGACGCTCAACGCGAGCAAAGGTTGGGCGGTCCGCGCTACGCGTGCCCAGGCAGACCGCCAACTTTACCGCGCCGCGATTCGCCGGCGACTGGAAACCCAGCCCAACTTGCGTCTCTTCCAGACCTCGGTCGACGATCTGGTGCTGGACGGCGACCGGGTCGCGGGGGCACTGACTTCCGCGGGTGTCTGTTTCCGCGCCCGGACCGTCGTCTTGACTGCGGGGACCTTTCTGGGCGGCTTGGTTCACGTCGGGCTCTCCCGTTACGCCGCTGGCCGCGCGGGCGATCCTTCCGCCACCAGTCTTTCGGCGCGCCTGCGGGAACTCGATCTGCCCGTGGGGCGATTGAAAACCGGGACTCCGCCGCGGATCGACGGTCGGACCATCGACTTTGCGCCTTTGCTGGAGCAACCGGGGGATTCCCCCGAGCCCGTCTTCTCATTCCTCGGCCGCCGCGAGTCGCACCCTCGGCAGGTGAGCTGCTGGATCGCCCACACCAACGATCACACGCACGACATCATTCGCGACGGACTCGATCGGTCTCCCATGTTCACGGGAGTCATCGAGGGCGTGGGGCCGCGATATTGCCCATCTATCGAGGACAAGATCCACCGTTTCGCCGACAAGTCTTCACACCAGATCTTCCTCGAGCCCGAAGGCCTGCAAACGCACGAGTTTTATCCGAATGGCATATCGACGAGCCTGCCGTTCGATGTGCAGGTCGCATTGGTGCGGTCCATTCGCGGCCTGGAGCGTGCCGACCTGCTGCGGCCGGGATACGCCATCGAATACGATTACTTCGACCCGCGCGGGCTCAAGGCGACTCTCGAGACGAAGTCGATCCGCGGCCTTTACTTCGCGGGCCAGATCAACGGAACCACTGGGTACGAGGAAGCTGCAGCGCAGGGTCTTCTCGCGGGTACCAACGCCGCGTTGGACGCTCGTGGCGGGGAAGGGTGGTCGCCACGGCGCGATCAGGCCTATCTCGGCGTCCTGGTCGACGATCTCGTCACCCGCGGCGTGAGCGAGCCCTATCGCATGTTCACCAGCCGCGCGGAATATCGCCTGCAGCTGCGGGAAGACAACGCGGACCTGCGCCTCACCGAGATCGGTCGCCACCTGGGCCTCGTGGACGATGCACGTTGGGATGCTTTCGCGCGGAAGCGCGATGCCATTGAGAGGGAGACCGCACGCCTTCGCGCAAGCTGGGCTTCGCCAAGAAAAATACTGATTGAGGAACAGATACTTGCGCTTGGACAGCCGTTGGAGCGTGAATGCTCACTATTCGACCTTCTGCGCCGTCCGGGCGTGTCCTATCCGAGCGTGGCGCGATGGACGGCGGACCGAACGCCGGTCGCGGATAGCCAAGTGGCAGCTCAAGTCGAGATCGCCGCGAAATACGCGGGCTACATCGATCGGCAGGCGGACGAGATCGCTCGTCGGCTCGGACAGGAGTCGACGCCGCTTCCCGACGACCTCGACTATGGGCAAATCCGCGGGCTTTCGAACGAGGTGCGCCAGAAGCTCGCCCAGCACAGGCCCGAGACGATCGGCCAGGCGTCGCGCATCCAGGGGGTGACGCCCGCCGCGATCTCGCTGCTGCTGGTCCACCTCAAGCGACGCTTCCCGAAGGGGTCGTCGAACGAAAGCCGGGGCGCTGCCTGATGACGCTCGAAGGCAGCATCGCGGAGGGCGTCGGTGCCATGGACATCCCGGTACCGCCCGCGGCAATCGAGGTGTTCGCGCGCTACCTCGAGCTCATCGCGAAATGGAATCGGGTTCATAACCTCACGGCCGTGCGCGAGACCGACCAGATGGTCGTCCTGCACCTGCTCGACAGCCTTTCGTTGCTTCCGCACGTCGCCTCGGCGAAGACGCTTCTCGACGTGGGAAGTGGGCCGGGTTTGCCGGGCATCCCGCTCGCCATCGCGCGCCCGGACCTGCCCGTGACGCTCCTCGATTCGAGCCACAAGAAGTGCGCGTTCCTGCGCCAGGCGAAAGCCGAGCTGGCGCTCGAGAACGTGCGCGTGGTCTGCGAACGAGTCGAGGCCTGGACGCCGGCGCAGCGGTTCGACGCGGTGGTTTCGCGCGCATTTTCGGAGCTCGGGGATTTCGTGACCCAGGCGCGGCACCTCGTGTCTCCCGGCGGAAGGCTGCTTGCGATGAAGGGCGTCTATCCCTTCGAAGAGATCGCGCGAATGCCGGCCGGGCACCGCGTGGCGAATGTGCTCGAGTTGCGAGTTCCGCATCTCGAGGCGAAACGGCACCTCGTGTTGGTGGAGGCGGCGTGATGGGGCGGATCTTCGTGGTGGCGAACCAGAAGGGCGGCGTGGGAAAGACCTCGATCGCGGTGAACCTCTCGGCGAGCCTCGCGCATTACGGCCGCCGGGTGCTCCTGGTGGACCTCGATCCCCAGGGGAATGCGACCACCGGCAGTGGAATCGACAAGGGCGATTGCGAGAAGACGGTGTACGGCGTCCTGCTCGGCGAATATCGCGCAGCGGACGCGGTGCGCCGCTGCGAGGGCGGTTACGACATCATTCCGTCCAATCGCGATCTCGCCGGCGCGGAGGTCGAGCTGATCTCGATCGAGCGCCGCGAGTTTCGCCTGCGTGACACGTTGCGCGAAGCGGCCGATGCCTACGATTTCGTGGTGATCGATTGCCCCCCGGCGCTCAACATGCTCACGGTGAACGGCTTTGCCGCGACCCACGCGGTGATCATCCCGATGCAATGCGAGTACTACGCCCTCGAGGGGCTTTCCGATCTCGTGGGTACGCTGCGCAAGGTGAAGCAGAAGATCAATCCCGGCATCGAGATCGAGGCGCTGGTGCGCACCATGTACGACCCGCGCAGCACCCTCACCGTCCAGGTTTCCGAAGAGCTCAAGCGGCACTACGGCGACAAGGTGTTCGATACGGTGATTCCTCGCAACGTGCGGATCGCCGAGGCGCCGTCGTTCGGCAAGCCGGTCCTGCTGCACGACCCGGCATCGAAGGGTGCGACGGCGCATCTGCAGTTCGCGCGCGAGCTGCTCGCCCGCAACGGCATCGCCATCGCGGAAGCGGCGTGATGGCGCGCCACAAGGGGCTGGGACGCGGGCTCGATGCGCTTCTCGGCGCGGTACCCGAAGCGGCCGAGTCCGGCGAGCGCCTGGCGCAGCTTTCGGTGGCGGGCCTCCGCCCGGGGAAGTACCAGCCGCGCACGCGCATGGACCAGGCATCGCTCGAGGAGCTTGCCGAATCGATTCGCGCGCGCGGCGTGATCCAGCCGGTGGTGGTGCGGCCCGTCGGCGACGGCCAGCACGAAATTCTCGCGGGCGAGCGCCGCTGGCGCGCGGCGCGCATGGCGGGCCTCGAGCGCATCCCGGCGATCGTGCGCGAAGTCCCCGACGAGGCGGCGCTCGGCATCGGCCTCATCGAGAACATCCAGCGCGAGGACCTCAACCCGATCGAGGAGGCCACGGGTCTCAAGCGCTTGATCGACGAGTTCAAGCTCACCCATGAAGACGTCGCGCGCGCGGTCGGGCGCTCTCGCGCCGGCGTCACGAACCTCCTGAGGCTGCTCGAGCTCGCGCCCGCCGTGCAGGCGTTCGTCCAGGACGGGCGCATCGACATGGGCCATGCGCGCGCCCTGCTGGCCGTGTCCAGGCCGCGCCAGGTCGAGCTCGCACATGTCATCGCCGCCAAAGGGCTCTCGGTCCGTGAAACCGAGCGTCTCGTCCAGGAGTCGGCCCACGCGTCCCGTGCGAAGCGTTCGGTCCAGGGCGCCGGCGGGCTCGATGCCGACGCGCGGCGATTGCAGGAGGAGCTCTCGGAAAAATGGGGTACGGCGGTGCAACTGCGTCCCAAGGCGGGAGGGCGCGGCAGCATCGTGATCGACTACGCGAGCCTCGACGAGCTCGAGGGGCTGCTCGCGCGTCTTCGCCGCACCTGAGGCTCGATGTTGCGGTGCACGATTTTTTGACCGGCCCGTACCGCGCCCGTTATAATCGAACGGTTTTGCTTCGCGGATTTCGCGCACGGGTGACGGTCGCCGCATTCGGGGCGGGCCCCGCCGTGGGATCCACGCGACAGTCCAGATGAGGCCCTTCCGTACCGTCCTTCTGTGGCAGCTTCTCGCCACGGCGGGGTGCGCGTGTCTCGCGGCAATCCCCTGGGGGAAGGACGGCGCTGTTTCGGCCGCCCTGGGCGGCGGGATCAACGTGGCGGCCGGATCGGTCTACGCCTGGATCGTGTCGCGTCGCGAGGCGCGCACGGCCGCAGAGGCATTGCGCACGATGTTCAGGGCCGAGGCGGTGAAGGTGCTCCTGATCGTCCTGCTGCTCTGGCTCGCGATGGCGAAATACCCATCCATCGTTCACGCTGCCTTCCTCGGAAGCTTCGTGGTCACGGTGGCGATCTTCGCGGCGGCGATCGCCGTGCGGGATCGGAACGACGACAAGACGCTCCGCGCGACGGGGCACAAGTGACCGGATAGACCGATGGCCGCAGAGCATACGAGCGTCACCCCCGCGGAGTACATGGCGCACCACCTCACGTTTCTCAACCATCCGGTGGGAGGCGACGGCGGGTTTTGGTCGCTCAACATCGACACGCTCGTGGTGAGCTTGGTGCTGGGCTTCGTCGGACTGGGATTCTTTTACTGGATCGCGAAGGGTGCCACGACCGGAGTGCCCAACAAGCGGCAAGCCTTCGTCGAGATGTTCTTCGACTTCGTCGATCGCGAAGTGAGGGACATCTTCCATCACGGCGATCGCCACCGGTTTGTAGCGCCCGTCGCGCTCACCGTGGCCGTTTGGGTGGTCCTGATGAACGCGATGGACTTCCTGCCTGCCGACTTCATCACGTGGATCACGAGCCACCTGGGGCTCAGCCACTTCCGGCCCGTGCCCACCTCCGACGTGAACACCACGTTCGCGCTCGCCCTCTCGGTGTGGGTGCTGATGATCCTCTTCGCGATTCGCGTGAAAGGCGCGGGCGGCTTCGCGCACGAGCTCGTGGCCTCGCCCTTCGGCGGCCATCCGGTGCTCTGGCCGGTGAACCTCGCCTTCAACGCCGTCGAATACATCTCCAAGCCGTTGTCTCATTCACTGCGACTGTTCGGCAACATGTACGCCGGCGAAATCCTGTTCCTGCTGCTGTGGATGCTGGCTTCGGCCGGCATCTCGTATGGCTTGGGCGGAATTGCCGCGAGCGTCGCGAGCGCAGTGATCGGGGGCATCGCGTGGTCCATCTTCCACGTCCTGATCGTCCTGCTGCAGGCCTACATCTTCATGATGCTCACGATCGTATACATCGCCATGGCGCACGAAAGCCACTAGCCCCGGTATCGGCGTCGCGCTGTCTTCCACCCCAAAGTCATCACCGAAAGGAAAAATCCATGGACAAGCTTCAACTGATCGCCCAGATCCAGGCCGCCACCGGCATCGGCATCGGTCTCATGATCGGCCTGGGCGCGCTCGGCGCCTGTGTCGGCATCGGCATCATGTGCAGCCGCTTTCTCGAAGGCGCGGCGCGCCAGCCGGAGCTCATGCCGCAGCTGCAGACGAAGGTGTTCCTGTTGCTGGGCCTCATCGACGCCTCGTTCATCATCGGCCTCGGCATCGCGATGTTCTTCGCGTTCGCGAACCCGCTGCTCGGAAGCCTCGGCTAGGTCCTGGCCGCGAAAACGCAGGGGAAGCTTCATGAACTTCAACCTCACGATGATCGCGCAGGCGCTATCGTTCCTGCTTTTCATCTGGATCACCGTCATCTGGATCTGGCCGATGATCCTCGTGAAGATCGAGGCGCGCCAGAAGATGATCGCCGACGGTCTCGCGGAAGCCGAGCGCGGCCGGTCCTCGCTCGCGGATGCGCAGAAGCAGACCGACAAGATGCTGGCCGAGGCGCGCGCGCGGGCACACGAGCTGGTGACCCAAGCGGAGCGGGCCGCCAACCAGCGCATCGAGGAATCGAAGACTCAGGCGAAGGTCGAGGGCGATCGCCTGCTCGCCGCCGCCAGGGCGCAGATCGAGCAGGAGGTGCAGGCGGCGCGCCAGCAGCTGCGCGAGCAGGTCGCCGCACTCGCGGTGAGCGGTGCGGAAAAGATCCTGCGCCGCGAGGTCGATTCCAGGGCGCACGCCGAGATGCTCGATCGCCTGAAGGCGCAGATCTAGCCCATGGCCGAGATCGCGACCATCGCGCGCCCGTACGCCGAGGCGGCCTTCCGCGCGGCGCTCGACCGCGGCTCGCTCGACAAGGCGGGCAACGGGCTCGCGCTCCTCGCCGCCGTGGCGGCCGATGAGCGCGTCCGCTCGCTGCTCTCCGATCCGCGCGTCAGGGCATCGCAGAAGAAGGAGCTCTTCACCTCCATCGGCGGCGAGCAATTGGACGAGGTGGTGCGTAACCTCGTCGGCCTTTTGGTCGACAACGGCCGCGAGGAGCTGCTCGGTGCGATCGCCGAGGAATTCGACGCGCTCAAGCGCGAGCACGAGCGCGTCGTGAAGGCGCGCATCACCAGCGCGCAGCCGCTGAGCGACGAACAGCGGGGCGCCATCATCGCCGCGCTCGAGCGGCGCTACGGCAAGAAGGTCGAGGCCGAGCTGGACGTGGATCCCGAGCTGCTGGGCGGGGCGCGCGTGCAGGTCGGCGACCAAGTCATCCACGCTTCGGTGCGCGACGCGCTCGCCCAGATGGCGGCCGCGCTCACCCGATAGCGATCCAGGAGCAAGCGATGCAGATCAATCCTTCCGAAATCAGCGAACTCATCAAGGCGAAGATCGAGAACCTCCAGGTCGCGGCCGAGAAGCGCACCGAGGGGACGGTCATCTCCGTCACCGACGGCATCTGCCGCGTCCATGGGCTCAACGACGTGATGCAGGGCGAGATGCTGGAATTTCCGGGCAATACGCTCGGCCTCGCGCTGAACCTCGAGCGCGACTCCGTCGGCGCGGTGGTGCTCGGGGCGTACGAGCACATCTCCGAGGGTGACACGGTGAAGGCGACCGGCCGCATCCTCGAGGTGCCGGTGGGACCGGAGCTCATCGGCCGCGTGGTGAACTCGCTCGGGCAGCCGATCGACGGCAAGGGGCCGATCGACGCGAAGCTCACGGATCCGATCGAGAAGGTGGCGCCCGGCGTCATCTGGCGCAAGTCGGTGTCGCAGCCGGTGCAAACCGGCCTAAAGGCGATCGATGCGATGGTGCCCGTCGGCCGCGGCCAGCGCGAGCTGATCATCGGCGACCGCCAGACCGGCAAGACCGCGGTGGCCGTCGACACGATCATCAACCAGAAGGGCAAGGATCTCATCTGCGTCTACGTCGCCGTCGGGCAGAAGGCCTCGACGATCGCGGGCGTCTTGCGCAAGCTCGAGGAGTTCGGCGCGATGGACTACACCATCATCGTCGCCGCCTCGGCGTCGGACCCCGCGGCGATGCAGTACATCGCGCCGTACTCGGGCTGCACCATGGGCGAGTACTTCCGCGATCGCGGCCAGGACGCGCTCATCATCTACGACGACCTCACCAAGCAGGCATGGGCCTATCGCCAGATCTCGCTGCTGCTGCGCCGCCCGCCCGGCCGCGAGGCGTATCCGGGCGACGTGTTCTACCTGCACTCGCGCCTCCTCGAGCGGGCCGCGCGCGTGAACGAGGAGTACGTCGAGAAGTTCACCAAGGGCGAGGTGAAGGGCAAGACCGGCTCGCTCACCGCGCTGCCGGTGATCGAGACGCAGGCGGGCGACGTGTCCGCGTTCGTGCCGACCAACGTGATCTCGATCACCGACGGCCAGATCTTCCTCGAGACCGACCTCTTCAACGCCGGCATCCGGCCTGCGATCAACGCCGGCATCTCGGTATCGCGGGTCGGCGGCGCGGCGCAGACCAAGATCATGAAGCGCAAGGACACCGGCGGCGGCGTGCGCCTCGCGCTCGCCCAGTACCGCGAGCT
>JAICTR010000130.1 GCA_025936275.1 Burkholderiales bacterium | reverse complement strand
GCTGTCGAGCACCGCGCGCCGCGCGCGCAGGCCCACCTCGCGCACCTGCGCCGGCTCGAGCAGGCGGGCGAGCTCCTCGGCGTGGCGGTTGTGCACGGTGCGCAGTCCCATCAGCATGGCGCGCGCCTGCTCGATCCGCGCACGCTCGAGCGAGGCCTTGCGCGCGAGCGACTCGACGAGCTTCTGGTTGCGTCCCTGCAGCGCGGCGAGCTCCTCCGTGCGCTCCTGGGCGTAGGCCAGGCGGCTCGCGGCAAGCGCCCGCGCCTCGGCGATGGCGATGCGCAGCTCCGCGCGCACGGCGATCGCGTGCTCGGCGCGGCGCTCGTTCACCGTGCGCTTCGCGAGCGCCTGCTCGAGGCGGTACAGGCGGCTTCGCAGCATCGCATCGGCATCGCCGCGCAACTGGCCCTCGAGCGCCTGGCGCGCCGAGAGCGGGAAGACGCGCGTGGGATCGACGCGAAGGGCTTCGGCGGCCGACCGCACCTCGCCGTCGAGCGCGGCCAGGACCTGCGCTTCGCTCCGCCCGTCGCGCAGGAGGTCGATCTTGTTCAACACCACCGAGCAGAGCCGCTCGAGGCCCTCGATCGGGGCGATGTGCTCGTTCCACAGCTCGGTGTCGACCGCCTCGAGCCCCGATTCGGCGCTGAGGATGAACACGATCGCGGCCGCATCGGGCACGCGGCGCAGCGTGAGCTCCGGCTCGGCATCGAGGGCCGCGCGGCCCGGGGTATCGAGGATCGCGAGGCCGTCGGCGAGGAGTGGATGCGGGAGGTTCAGCAGCGCGTAGCGCCAGCGCGGGATCGGCACGCGGCCCTCGCCTTCGACGCGGAAGCCCAGGCTCGCGGCGTGCGCGGCATCCACCTCGATCGACTCCGAGACCGCCTCGCATGCGGCGGCGAGCGTCTCGGGCCGATCGGGATCGAGCGCCGATTCGTTCCAGCCCTCGTCGCTTTGGATGTACTCGCGCAGCGCCTTCGGTCCCTCGCGCGTGTGGATCGGCAAAAGCCGGAGCGAAGGCGCACGCGTGGGATCCCATGCGATCTCGATCGGGCAGAGCGTGGTATTCCCGGGCCCCGAGGGCAGCAGCCGGTAGCCCTGCGCGCCGAAGAAGAGCGCGTTGATGAGCTCGCTCTTGCCGCGCGAGTATTCGGCGACGAAGGCGAGGATCAGCCGGTCGGCCGCGAGGCGGCGCTCGAGGTGCGCGAGACGCGCGGCCCCCTGCTCGTCGATGAGGCGCGCGACGAGCGCCCAGCGCCTGAATGACGCGAGCGCCTCCGCGGTGCCATCGCGCCACTGCTTGAGCTCGCGCAGGCTGCGTTCGAGGGAACGCGAAGCGATCGGCCAGGCGCCGGTCGTCGTCATCGCTGGCATTTCGGGCAGTAGAAGGTCGAGCGCTGGCCCTGGCGCAGCGCGCGGATCGGCGTCCGGCACACGGGGCAGGGCTTTCCTTCGCGTCCGTACACCGCGCGCTGGTGCTGGAACGCGCCCGCGTGGCCCTCCGCGGAAGCGAAGTCGCGCAGCGTCGTGCCGCCCGCGGCGAGCGCGCGCTCGAGCGTCGAGCGCACGGCGGCGGCGATGCGGTCCCAGCGCTCGCGCGAGATGCGCCCCGCGCTCCGTGACGGATGCACGCCCGCGTTGAACAGCGCCTCGCTCGCGTAGATGTTTCCCACGCCGGTCACCACGCGCGAATCCATCAGGAACTGCTTCACCGCGACGCGCCGGCCGCGCGCCTTGCGATGCAGCGCCTCGCCGGTGAATGCGGGATCGAACGGCTCGAGCCCGAGGCCGCGCAGCAGCGCATGGTCTTCGGCCTTTCCTCCGATCCACAGCATCGCGCCGAAGCGGCGCGGGTCGGTGAGGCGCAGCGACCGCCCGCTTTCGAAGCACAGGTCGACGTGATCGTGCGCGCGCGGCGCGGTGCCCTCGGGCACGAGCGTCAGCCGGCCCGACATGCCGAGATGGACCAGCAGATGGCCGCGTGCGCAGTCGAAGAGCAGGTACTTGCCGCGCCGGCGCACGTCGAGCACTTCCTCCCCCTGGAGGCGGCGCGCGAGGTCGCGCGGCACCGGCCAGCGCAGCCGGGGATTGCGCACCACGACCGAGCGGATGCGGCGGCCCACCACATGGGGCAGGAGGCCGCGCCGCGTGGTCTCCACTTCAGGCAGCTCGGGCATGGTCGGATCGCTTGCAAATCAAGTACTTTTCCCGGTCGATTATACGGGGCCGGACGAGTCCTACACCCGGGTCGGATGGACCCTTACAGGACGCGTCGAAAGGCGACGAATCGTTCTATGATAGGAACGACGCGCGCCGACCGGCGGGCGGGGAGCGACGGACGATGGGGTTGAAGATTCGGTGGACGGGCCTTGCGGCGGCGTTGGCGATCGCGATCGCCGTGCCGGCATGGGCGCAGCAGGAGCAGGTGGGCGACGATGCGGCGACCGACGACGCGGCGACGCGCTCGGACGCGATGTACGAATACCTCGTGGCCGAGTTCGCGGCGCAGCGCGGCGACACCGATGGCGCGCTCGCCATCTACGCGCGCCTCGCGCGCGAGCTGCGCGACCCCGCGATCGCCCGGCGCGCGGTGGAAACCGCCATCAAGGCGCGCGAGTTCGGCCCCGCGCTGGAAAACGCGACGCTGCTCCTCGAGCTGGATCCCGAATCCTCGCTCGCCCGCGAGATCATGGCGGCGCTGCTCGCGAACGACGGCAACCTGAAGAAGGCCGAAGGGCTCATCGAGCAGATCCTCGCCAAGAGCACCGATCGCGCGGGCCTGCTCATGCAGCTCTCGCATCTCTTCGGCAAGTTCCCCGACAAGACCGCGGTGCTCGATGCCACGCGCAACGTCACCGCGCCGTACGCGGCGATGGCGGAGGCGCGCTACGCGAACGGCGTGGCGGCGCTCGTGGCCGGCAAGAACGACGACGCTTCCGCGGAGGCGGATGCCGCGCTCGCGGCGAACCCGGGCTGGGAGCCGGCGGCGATCCTCAAGGCGCAGGTGCTGCGCCGCACCGATGCATCGAAGGTCATCCCGTTCTACCAATCGTTCGTCGCGAGCCATCCGTCGTCGATCGAGGTACGCATGCAGCTCGGCCGCGAGCTCGCCGGCGAGCGCAAGCTCGCCGAGGCGCGCGAGCAGTTCCGCGAAGTCGATGCGATCACGCACGACGATGCGCAGGCCGTTTATGCCATCGGCCTTCTCTCGCTGCAGCTCGAGGATTACGCCGACGCGCAGACCTCGTTCACGCGCGCGTTGAAGCTCAACTACCGCGAGCCCGCCGCGATCTATCTCGGCATGGGGCAGGCGGCCGAGGGGCTCAAGCGCTACGACGAGGCGATCGACTGGTACAAGCGCGTCGATTCCGCCGATTGGGTGCGCGCCCAGTTGAAGATCGCGACGCTGATCGGCCGGCAACAGGGCCTCGCCGCGGGCCGCGAGTACCTGCACAAGATCGAGCCGCGCTCCACCGAGGATCGCATCCAGATCATCCAGGTGGAGGCGCAGCTGCTGCGCGACGCGAAAGAGTGGCGCGAGACCTACGACATGCTCTCGAAGGCGGTCGCGAAGTATCCCGATTCGTACGAGCTGCTCTACGACCGCGCGATGTCCGCGGAGCGCATCGACAAGCTCGACGTGATGGAGGCGGATCTCAAGCGCGTGATCGAGATGAAGCCCGATTACGCCCACGCCTACAACGCGCTCGGCTATACGCTCGCCGAGAAGACCGATCGCTTGCAGGAAGCGAAGCAGCTCATCGACAAGGCCTACAAGCTGATGCCCGACGACCCGTTCATCCAGGACAGCATGGGTTGGGTCGAGTACCGCATGGGGCACGTGCAGCAGGCGCTGAAGCAGCTGCAGCAGGCGTACTCCGCGCGGCCGGATCCGGAGATCGCGGCGCACCTGGGCGAGGTGCTGTGGAAGAGCGGGCAGCACGACCGGGCGCGCAAGATCTGGCAGACGGCGCTCTCGGAGAACCCGAACCACGAGTCGCTGCTCGCGATCATCCAGAAGTACCAGAGCAACTGACCCCCGGGCCGCGGCTGTGATCGGGCGCCTCGCCGCGGCCGCCGCCGCGCTGCTCCTCGCCGCCTGCGCGGCGTTCGCCCCGCCCGAAACGCCGATTCCCCCCCTCGCCGCGGTGCCGTCGTCCTTCGAGATGACGGGCCGCCTCGCGGTGCGCCACGAAGGCCGCAGCGACATCGCGCAGTTGCGCTGGACGCGGCGCGGTCACGCGGATACGTGGGTCATCGCCTCGCCCCTCGGCAACGAGGTTGCGCGCATCGAGTCGAGCCCTTCGGGCGCGACGCTCACGCAGGCGGGCGGCGATAGCGTCGATGCGCCGAGCTTCGCGGCGCTCACCGAAAAGGCGCTCGGCGTGGCCCTCGATCCCGATGCGCTCGCGCATGCGCTGCACGGCACGCCGCCCGCGAATCCGCCGCCCGGCTGGACGTTTCACATCGACGAGACACAGGCCGCGGGTGCCGTCACGCTCGCCAAGCGGATCACGGTGAAGAAGGACGACACCGTGGTGCGCCTCGTCGTGGACAGCTATCGCGCGCTCGCCGACTGAGATGCGCCTTCCCGGTCCCGACTATCCGGCCCCGGCGAAGTTGAACCTCTTCCTGCACGTCGTCGGCCGGCGCGCGGACGGCTACCACCTGCTGCAGAGCGTCTTCGTGCCCATCGACCGCTGCGATGCGATCCGCATCCGCGTGCGCGCGGACGGCGCGATCGCGCGCGTGAACGATGTGCCCGGCGTGCCGTCGGAGCAGGATCTGGCGGTGCGTGCGGCGCGCGCGCTGAAGGAGCTCACGGGCACGCCGATGGGCGCGGAGATCGAGGTGGAGAAGCGCATCCCCATGGGGGCCGGCCTGGGCGGCGGCAGCTCCGATGCCGCGACGGTGCTGATGGCGCTCGACCGGCTGTGGGCCACGAATCTCGGCGACGAGGCGTTGCGCGGCGTGGGCGCGACGCTGGGGGCGGACGTGCCGTTCTTCATCGTCGGCCGGCCGGCATGGGTCGAGGGCATCGGCGAGCGCATCACGCCGATCGAGGTGCCGCACCGCTGGTACGTGGTGCTGGTGCCGCCGGTCGAGGTGCCGACCGCCGCGATTTTCGCCGCGCCCGAATTGACCCGCGATACGGAAGCCCTTAAAATGGAAGACTTTTCGGCGCAGCCTCGGGGGCGGTTCCACAACGACCTCGAAGCCGTGGTCACCCGCCGCCATCCCGTGGTTCGCGAGCATCTGGAGTGGCTGCATGATCGCGGCGATGCGCGCATGACGGGCTCCGGCAGTTGCGTCTTCGCGGCGTTCGACAGCGAAGCGGAGGCGCGGCGTGTGCTGGGCGAGCGGCCCGCCGGAATGGAAGGATTCGTCGCGCAAGGGCTCACGCATCACCCATTGCGCGCAGGAGCTTAAGCAAACCGCGCCAGTCGAGCGGCGCGGCCGTAGGGGAGTCGCCAAGTTGGTTAAGGCACCGGATTTTGATTCCGGCATTCGAGGGTTCGAATCCTTCCTCCCCTGCCCCTAACTCAACGCCGAAGAGAACGCGCGAGACCGAGACGATGGCCTTCGACAACCTGATGGTGTTCACGGGGAACGCCAATCCGCGTCTCGCGCAGAAGGTGGCGAAGCACCTCAACGTGCAGCTCGGCAAGGCGACCGTCTCTCGCTTCAGCGACGGCGAGGTAATGGTCGAGCTCCTGGAGAACGTGCGCGGCAAGGACGTCTTCGTGTTGCAGTCCACGTGCGCGCCGACCAACGACCACCTGATGGAGATGTGCATCATGGTCGATGCGCTGCGCCGCTCGAGCGCCGCGCGCATCACCGCGGCGATCCCGTACTTCGGCTATGCGCGGCAGGATCGGCGACCGCGGAGCGCGCGGGTCGCGATCTCCGCGAAGGTCGTCGCGAACATGCTCACGGTTGCCGGTGTGAACCGGCTGCTGACGATGGACCTGCACGCCGACCAGATCCAGGGCTTCTTCGACATCCCGGTGGACAACGTCTACGCGACGCCGATCCTCCTCGGGGATTTGTGGAAGCACGGATACAAGAACCAGGTGGTCGTGTCGCCGGACGTGGGCGGTGTGGTGCGTGCACGCGCCATCGCCAAGCGCCTCGAGAGCGACCTCGCGATCATCGACAAGCGGCGCCCGCGGCCGAACGTCGCGACCGTGATGAACATCATCGGCGACGTGAACGGCCGCACCTGCGTGATCATGGACGACATGGTCGATACCGCGAACACGCTGTGCGAGGCGGCCAAGGCGCTGAAGGAGCAGGGCGCGGTGCGCGTGGTGGCGTATTGCACGCACCCCGTGCTTTCCGGTCCCGCGGTCGAGCGCATCGCCAACTCGGTGATCGACGAGCTGGTGGTGACGGACACGATTCCGCTGCGTCCCGATGCCGAGGCGTGCCCGAAGATCCGCCAGGTGAGCGTCGCCGAGCTGCTGGCGGAAACGATGCGAAGGATTTGCGAGGAGAGCTCGGTGAGCTCTCTTTTCGTGGAGTAGTGAAGCGCTCCCTCCCCCTTGGGGGAGGGCCGGGGAGAGGGTACCGGCTCAATTACCCTCGATCGCAAGGCAATCTGGTCGCGGATGCGTTGCACAACTGGAGTCGAAATGAAGATCGCCATCAAAGCCGAACCGCGCAAGCTGCAGGGAACGGGTGCGAGCCGCCGCCTGCGCCGCACGGAGAAAGTGCCCGGAATCCTCTACGGAGGGGGCAAGGACGCCCAACCCATCGAGCTCGACCACAAGGACCTGCTGCTGAAGCTCAAGCAGGAGGCCTTCCACGCGTCGATCCTCGACATGGAGGTGGGCACCGAGAAGGCGCAGGTCCTCCTGCGCGATTACCAGATGCACCCGGTGAAGCCGCGCGTGCTGCACGTCGATTTCCAGCGCGTGGCCGCGGACAAGAAGATCCACATGAAGGTGCCGCTGCACTTCGTGAACCAGGAGAATTCGCCGGGCGTGAAGATCGCGGGCGGCCTGGTGCAGCACGTGATGAACGAGCTGGAGGTGCGCTGCCTGCCGAAGGACCTGCCGGAGTACATCACGGTGGACCTCGGCAGCCTCCAGGCGGGCCACTCGCTGCACTTGTCCTCGCTGCAGCTTCCGGCGGGCGTCGAGCCGATCGTGCCGAAGGGCGAGGATCCCACCGTCGCCACCGTGGTGATCCCGCGCGTGATGACGGCGGAAGAGGAAGCGGCGGAAGCGGCGGCCACGTCGGCGGCGCCTTCGGCGGCGGAGGTTCCGACCACCGCGCAGAAGGCGAAGGAAGAGGAGCCGGCCGCGGGGGGTGCGGGCGGCAAGGAAGCCGCGAAGCCTGCCGCGAAGGAAGAGAAGAAGAAGTAACCCGCGTCGCGGGGACGGGCGCCCGCCGGCATTCCGGCGGGCGTTTTGTTTTCGAGAAGCGCTCCCTCTCCCGTGGGCGAGGGCCGGGGTGAGGGTCAAGTTCTCCCTCTCCCTTGGGAGAGGGCCGGGGTGAGGGTAGATCGTGGTGCACGACCCCCTCCCCAACCCTCCCCCAAGGGG
>JAICTR010000179.1 GCA_025936275.1 Burkholderiales bacterium | reverse complement strand
CCGCGCTTCTACGACCGGCATCGCAGCACCCGGTGGCTCGAGCGGCGCACGCGCACCATCCTCGCGCGCATGCCGCAGGCGGAGCTGCCATGAGCGTCGCCACGCGCATGGAAGACGCATCGCCGCAGGCGCTGCTCGAGGCGATCGAGCGGCTCGCACGCGCGCGCCGCGAGCCGCCGCCCGGCGCTGACGTGGGCGCGCTGGACCGCGAGGCGCGCGAGCTCTTGCGCGAGCGCCACCCGGCGGACGTCGCGTACGTGCTCGAAGGCCTCCCGCTCGAGGACCGGCTCTGGGCCTGGGGCCTGGTGGATCGCGAGCGCGACGGCGAGATCCTGCTCGAGGCGACCGACGCGGTGCGCGAGACGCTGCTTCGCGACATGGACAGCGCGGAGATCGTCGCCGCGACCCAGAACCTCGATGCCGACGAGATCGCGGACCTCGCCTCGGACCTGCCGCGCGACGTGGTGCAGGACATCCTCGAATCCCAGGACGTCGAGGATCGCGCGGAGCTGCAGGCGGCGCTCTCCTATCCCGAGGGCACGGTCGGCTCGCTGATGGACTTCGAGGTGGTGAGCATCCGCGAGGACGTGACCTGCGAGGTGGCGCTGCGCTACCTGCGCCGCTTCGACGAGCTGCCCGCGCAGACCGATGCGCTGTTCGTGGTGGATCGCGACGATCATCTCAAGGGGACGCTCCCGCTCACGCGGCTCCTGGTGACCGATCCGGACGTGGAGATCGCCGGGCTCTACGAGCGCGAGGTGGTGTCCTTCGCGCCGGAAAGCGATGCCGACGAGGCGGCGCAGGCGTTCGACCGCTACGACCTGGTGTGCGCGCCGGTGGTCGATGCCACCGGGCGCGTCGTCGGGCGCATCACGGTGGAGACGGTGCTCGAGTACGTGCGCGACCGGCAGGAGGCGCAGGCGCTGGGCAAGGTCGGCCTGCGCGAGGAAGAGGACATCTTCGCCAGCGTCTGGGCGAGCGCGCGCAACCGCGGGCCGTGGCTCGCCTTGAACCTGTGCACGGCGTTCATCGCCTCGCGCGTGGTGGGCCTCTTCGAGGGCTCCATCGCCCAGCTCGCCGCGCTCGCCGCGCTGATGCCGATCGTCGCGGGGATCGGCGGCAACTCGGGAAACCAGACCACCACGCTCATCGTGCGTGCGCTCGCGCTGGGGCAGGTGAGCGCGCAGAACGCGCGGCGCCTGCTCGCGAAGGAGCTCGGCATCAGCGCGCTCAACGGCGCGTTCTGGGGCGGCGTGCTCGGGATCGTCGCGGGCTTCCTCTACCACAACGTCGCGCTGGGCGGCGTGATGGCGCTCGCGATGCTGCTGAACCTGGTGGTGGCGGCGCTCGCCGGCATCTTCATCCCGCTCGCGATGGATCGCTTCGGCCGGGACCCCGCGGTGGGCTCGAGCGTGTTCCTCACGTTCGTCACCGACAGCATGGGCTTCTTCATCTTCCTCGGCCTCGCGACCGTCTTCCTCCTCTAGCGATGGCGCGGCTCTTCTTCGCCGTGTGGCCGGACGGCGCGGCCGCGGCGGCGCTCGCCCGGCTCGCCGCCGACGTGGCGCAAGTAGCCGAAGGCCGCGCGGTGCCGAGCGAGAAGATCCACCTCACGCTGGCGTTCCTCGGTGAGACCGACGCTGGCCGGATGGAAGCGGCGGCCGTCGCCGCGCGCGGCCTGCGCTTCGCTCCCTTCCACATCGTGCTCGATCGTGTGGGCTCGTTCCGGGCGGCACGCGTGGCGTGGGCGGGAAGCCGCGAGATGCCGCGCGAGCTCGCGCAACTGCAATCGGCGCTCGCCGCGCGGCTCGCCGAGGCGGGTTTCGCGCTCGAGGCACGGCCGTTCGCGCCGCATGCGACGCTCGCCCGGGGCGCGCGCAAGCCTCTTCCGCTCGCGGCGATCGCGCCGATCGAATGGCGCGTGGACGCGTTCACGCTGGTCCGCACGGAGCGCGGGGCCGGACGCTACACGGTGATGGAGGAATTTCCCGCCCGTTGAAGGGAGCGGGGAACCCGCTTGCGAGGCGCTACCCGGCCGTGTTGCCTGCCGCTTGCGCGGGACCGGTCGGGTCGCGCCTCGTATTCGGGTCGAGCCGTCGTGCCTTCGGGAGCCTGGGGCGCCCGTTCAGCTCATCGGCTTGATCAGCGGCGTGATGACCGGAGTGACCGCCGGGGCCATGGGCCTGGCGGGCGCCGCGGACATCGCGGGCTTGCTGCGTCTCGCCGCCTTCTTCTTCGCGGGCTTCTTCTTCGCCTTCGCCGCCTTGCGGGCCGGCTTGCGTTTGGCCGCTTTCTTCTTCGACGCCTTCTTCTTCGTCGACTTCTTCTTCGCTACGCGCTTTTTCGACGAGCGCTTCTTCGACGACTTCTTCTTGGCGGTCTTTTTCTTGGCGGAGGACTTCTTCTTCGACGCTTTTTTCTTCGTAGCCATGCTGGACTCCTTTCAATGTTGACCGATTGTCTGACGTGCGGGCTTCCCGGCGGGAGGCTTTCGCACTACCAAGCGTTCGGATTCGCATCGAACGAGATTGGTGAGGCGATTCTAGACGCAAGTCCATGAAATCCATGCATGTCAAGCCTGACTATTTGATCGGACTCGCCTCGGAACGGTATCGGGTCGATACCAATGCGGCGCGCATCGCGCGTATTTGCACGCGCGCGGCGGTTCAGCGCGTGGGAAGGCGCCGTTCGAGCGCGAAGAGCGATTCGGGCGTCTCGCGCGCGCGCACCTCGAGCGCGGCGCCGCGATCGACGAGCACCTCGCACGGGCGCGGGCGCGAGTTGTAATTGGAGCTCATCGCCATGCCGTAGGCGCCCGCGGCGAGGATCGCGAGCAGATCGCCGGGCGCCACCGCGAGCTCGCGATCCAGCCCGTGCACGTCGGACGATTCGCACACCGGCCCCACCACGTCGTAGCGCGCGCTCTCGCGCGCCGCGCCCGTGCCGACCGGGACGATCGGATGCCACGACTCGTAGAGCGCGGGGCGCAGCAGCTCGCTCATCGAGGCGTCCACCACCGCGAAGCGCTTCGCCTTGTCGAGCTTCAGGTACTCGACGCGCGTGAGGAGCAGTCCCGCCGCGCCGGCGATGGCGCGTCCCGGCTCGAGCAGCACCTGCTCGCGCCGGCCGGCGAGGCGCGCGGCGAGGCGCGCGCAGTAGGCGCGGATGTCGGGCGCTTCCTCGTCGCGGTAGCGGATGCCGAGCCCGCCGCCCACGTCGATGTGCCGGAGCGAGATGCCGTCGGCGGCGAGCGCCGTGGCGAGCTCCAGCACGCGCTCGAGCGCCTCGTCGAGCGGCGCGGTCTCGAGGATCTGCGAGCCGATGTGGCAGCCGATGCCGACGACCTCCAGGTGCGGCAGCCGCGCGGCATGCTGGTACGCGCCGCGCGCCCGCGCGTGCGGGATGCCGAACTTGTTGCCCGCCATGCCGGTCGAGATGTACGGATGCGTGCGCGCGTCCACGTCGGGGTTGATGCGCAGCGCCACCGGCGCGCGCCGGCCGAGCGCCGCCGCCACCGACTCGAGCCGCTCGAGCTCCGGTTCGCTCTCCACGTTGAAGCACTTGATTCCCGCCTCGAGCGCGAGGCGCATTTCCGCTTCCGTCTTGCCGACGCCGGAGAAGATCACGCGATCGGCGCGACCGCCCGCGGCGAGCACGCGCGCGAGCTCGCCGCCGGAGACGATGTCGAAGCCCGCGCCCAGGCGCGCGAGCACGTCGAGGATCGCGAGGTTGGAGCTCGCCTTCACCGCGTAGCACACGAGGTGGTCGAGCGCGCCCAGGCCCTCGTCGAAGTCGCGGAACGCGGCCTCGATCGCGGCGCGCGAATAGACGTAGCACGGCGTGCCGAAGCGCCGCGCGATCTCGGCGAGCGGCATCCCTTCCAGGCGAAGCTCGCCCTCGACCGGCTCGAGGAACGTCATGGCGAGGAAGGCGGCGTCGCGGGAGCGGGCGGCGGCACCTGCGGCACGGGCGCGCCGGGAAGCTTGAGCGGGCCCTTCTGCCCGCAGCCGGCGAGCGCGAGCGAGAGCGCGAGCGAGGAGAGCAGGGCGAGCGTCGCGGCGCGTATCATGGCGGGCATTATGAACGAATCGGATTTCCATCGCGCCGTGGACGCGGTGCTCGAGCGCATCGAATCGTCGCTCGCGCCGCACGAAGCGCTCGACATCGACCTCGAGGGCGGCGTCCTCACCGTCGAATGCCCGGACGCGAGCCGCATCATCGTGAACCGCCAGACGCCCAACCGCGAGATCTGGGTCGCCGCCCGCTCCGGCGGCTTCCACTTCACCTCGCGCGAGGGCGCGTGGCGCGACACGAGGAGCGGCGAGGAGCTGTTCGCGTCGCTCGCGCGGCTGATCGAGTCGCAATCGGGCGAGCGCGTGCGCTGGCGCTGAGCCTCGCGACGGCGCAAAGCGACGAAATCGGGCACTCGCGGCGCGTTCCGGCGAGTTGGTTTCGAGCCGATACGACAAATCGGCGAATCAAATCCTTGACAACTCCGTGTCGAGCCGATACTAATGCGCGAACGCGGATGTCGACCGCGTCATGGAGGCGCGACTGGACAAGAACCCGATCGTCCTTCTGGAGCTCGTCGAGCGGCTCGGAAACCTGATGCGCACGGAGCTGCGCCGCGCCGGCGCCGACGAATCGCTCCAGCCCGTGCACCTGCAGTCGCTGATCTACCTCAGCAAGGCGAACCGCTATTCCAACACGCCGCAGGCGCTCGCCGAATACCTCGGGCTCACCAAGGGCACCGTCTCGCAGACCCTGCTCCTCCTCGATCGCCGCGGCCTCATCGAGCGCTTCGAGGACGACATCGACCGGCGCGTCGTGCGCCTGCGCCTCTCGCCCTCGGGCGAGCGCCTGCTCTACGAGGCGCAACCCACGCTGGCGTGGCAGAACGCCACCCGCAACATCAGCCCCAACCGCATCCGCAACGCCGTCTCTGCATTGCGCGAGGCGCTGATGACGCTGCAGGAGGACAACGAGGGGGCGCCGTTCGGCGTCTGCCACAGCTGCAGCTGGTGCCAGAAGCTCTCGCAGCGCATCTACCGGTGCGGGCGCATGGGCGACCGGCTTTCCGGGCCCGAGACGCGCAAGATCTGCCGCATCTACGAGGCGAAGAACGCGGAGGAAGCGGCCTAGCCCTCCGCCGCGAGGCGGCGGCGCGCGCGCTCGATCGCGCCGCGCACCGCCTCGGGCGCGGTGCCGCCGACGTGGCGGCGCGACGCGACCGATCCTTCCGGCGTGAGCACCTGCGCGGCGTCGGCCTCGATGAGCGGCGAGAAGGATGCGAGTTCCGCGGGGGTGAGCGCAGCGAGGTCCTTGCCCGCGGCCTCGGCGCCCCGCACCGCGCGCGCCACCACTTCGTGCGCGTCGCGGAACGGCAATCCCTTGCGCACCAGGTAGTCGGCGAGGTCGGTCGCCGTGGCGTACCCCTCGGCGAGCGCCGCCATCATCCGCTCGGGCCGCGCCTGCACCCCGCGCAGCAGCTCGGCGAGGATCGCGAGCACGTCGCGCAGCGTGTCGGCGGCATCGAAGAGCGGCTCCTTGTCCTCCTGGTTGTCCTTGTTGTAGGCGAGGGGCTGCGCCTTGAGGACGGTGAGGAGCGCCACCAGCGCGCCGTAGACGCGCCCGGTCTTGCCGCGCATGAGCTCCGGCACGTCCGGGTTCTTCTTCTGCGGCATGATCGAGGAGCCGGTGCAGAAGCGATCGGCGATCTCGACGAAGCCGAAGCGCGGGTTCGACCAGATCACCAGCTCCTCGGCGAGGCGCGACACGTGCGCCATGGCGAGCGCCGCGGCGGCGAGGAATTCGACCGCGAAATCCCGGTCCGAGACCGCGTCGAGCGAGTTCTCGCACACGCCGTCGAATCCCAGCTCGCGCGCCACCGACTCGCGGTCGATCGGATAGCTGGTGCCGGCGAGCGCCGAGGCGCCGAGCGGAAGCAGGTTGGCGCGGCGGCGCGCGTCCGAAAGGCGCCCCGCGTCGCGGCCGAACATCTCGAAGTACGCCATCAGGTGGTGACCGAAGGTCACCGGCTGGGCCACCTGCATGTGCGTGAACCCCGGCATGAGCGTCGCGGCATGGCGCTCGGCGAGGTCCACGAGGCGCTCGCGCACCGTGCGCAGGAGCGCGCGGAGCCCGTCGATCTCGCTCCTCAGCCACAGCCGGATGTCGGTCGCGACCTGGTCGTTTCGCGAGCGCGCGGTGTGCAGCCGCTTTCCCGCATCGCCCACCAGCTCCGTGAGGCGGTGCTCGATGTTGAAGTGCACGTCCTCGCGCTCGATCGACCAGGGGAAGGTCCCGGCGCGGACCTCCTCGAGGATGCGTGCCATGCCGCGCTCGATGTCGGCCAGGTCGCCCGCGGCGAGGATGCCGCAGCGCGCGAGCATGCGCGCGTGCGCGAGGGATCCCTGGATGTCGAACTCGGCGAGGCGCTG
>JAICTR010000521.1 GCA_025936275.1 Burkholderiales bacterium | reverse complement strand
CGACTGCTGCGCGTCGCGCCGGACCTGTCGGACGCCCCCGAGATCCGCCGCGTGCTCGACGCGCACTTGTCGCCCGACAACCTCGCGCGCGAGGCCGTCTACTGCGCTGCACACCCAGCGTTCGAACGCATGTACGGCTGGGCCTGGCTGCTCGAGCTCGCGCGCGAGCTGCGCACCACGCCCTGGGCCGCGGCGATCCAGCCGCTCGCTGACGTGATCGCGTCGCACTACCTCGCGTTCCTGCCGAAGCAGTCGACGCCGATTCGCACGGGCACGCACAACAACACGGCGTTCGGGCTCGCGTTCGCGCTCGACTACGCACGCGCGGCCGGCCACACCGCGCTCGCGGATGCGATCGAGGGCCGCGCACGCCACTACTACGCGGGCGACGCCGATGCACCCGCCGCGTGGGAACCGGGCGGCGATGACTTCCTCTCGCCGTCGCTCGTCGAAGCAGATCTGATGCGCCGGGTCCTCTCGCCCGCGCGGTTCGCGGCGTGGCTGCACGCATTCCTGCCGGCGCTGCCCGCTTCGCTCGCAGAGCCAGCACACGTCGACGATCGGAGCGATGGCAAGCTCGCACACCTCGATGGCCTCAATCTGTCGCGCGCCTGGAACATGCTGAACATCGCAGCCGCGCTGTCACCTGCGGATCTCCTGCGAGAGCAGCTGCAGATTGCAGCGGCGAAGCACACGGACGAAGGCCTCGCGCACGTCGCCACAGGGGACTACGCCGGCGAGCACTGGCTCGCGACCTACGCGGTCCTGTTGCTCACGTAGTCGCCCGGCGAAGCGACGCCGTTCGCGTCGCCGCCAGACTTCAGTCGAGCGGCATCGCTTCGACGGACTTCGCGACCGTGGCCATCTCGCCCAGCTGCTCCTGGAGCTTCTGGCGCGCGGCGGTGTCGAGATCCGCGATCGGTCGCGAGAGCAGCTGGTCCGCTTTGTCCGAGGCGACATGAAACCGATCCACGAGCGCGGCCGTGTCCCCGGTGCGCACGCTCGCGCAGAACCCCAGCTCCCCGAACATCGCCAGCTGAGCGCCGTGGATGTCGCCATACGGCGCCACGAGCTGCTGCCCGGAAGCGACGCCGTCGCGAGCGCGCTCGAGGGCGTCCATCAGCGTGTGGCAGAACGCCTGGGTATGGTCGCGCAACTTCTGGTCGTGACCGCTGCCGCCACATGCGGCGAGCAGCGCGGCCACAATCGCGAAGCCAAAATGGGACATGCGCCATCATAGCGCCCGGTTGGAGCGATGGACGGGATACGAGTGGCGAGGTTGAGACGATCGACGATGGGTGTGTGCGATGCGCTCGAGCAGGCGAATGCCGATACCCTCGCGCCAAGGCGTAGCCGACATCGCTGATCGGACGATTACTCGACGACTCTGTATTTACGATCGCTGCGCGCTGACAAGCCGCTGCCACTTGCGTAGATCGCTTGCGTCAGTCGACCGACTCTCTATTTACGGCTGTCGCCGAGCGTAATGCCAGCGGAAGCGGGCGCGCGGGGCGCCCTCAAAGCGCCCTGCGCGCGCCCGCGCCTCCGCTGGCCATGGCGCGACCCGAAGCTTCTGCTCTTCCGATCGCAGCGGATCTAACAACGCGCCGCCGCTCGGACGAACGCTGTTGTGCGTCGGCGTGTCGAACAAAGCGCCGACGCTTGCGGCGACCGCTGAGGCTCGATG
>JAICTR010000227.1 GCA_025936275.1 Burkholderiales bacterium | reverse complement strand
GGGTGCTCTCCGCGGTGTGCGAGGTGCCGTTCGGCGCGCACCCGAGCTACGCGCACGGCTATTACGTGCGCGACAACGCGTTCTGCAAGGCGTGGGATGCGGTGTCGCGGGAACGCGAGCCGTTCCTCGCGTGGATGAAGCAGCACGTGCTCGGCACGAAGGACCATGCGGAGTTCATGAAGTCGGCCCAGATCGTCGTTCCCGCGAAGGCGGGAACCGGTACCGTCGTTCCCGCGAAGGCGGGAACCCACGTGGAGTCCCGCCTACGCGGGAATGACGAGAAAGATGTGGAATACGCCGCCACGGAGATCATGACCATCGAGGCCGCGCGTCGGCTGCGCGGCGGCATGGTGTGCTTCGTCGGCATCGGCATGCCGTCGGCCGCGGCGAACCTCGCGCGCCTCACGCATGCGCCGGAAGTGGTGCTGATCTACGAATCGGGCACCATCGGCGCGAAGCCGGACGTGCTGCCGCTTTCCATCGGCGACGGCGAGCTCGCCGAGCACGCGGATACCGTGGTCTCGATCCCCGAGATCTTCCGCTACTGGCTGCAGGGCGGGCGCGTGGACGTGGGCTTCCTCGGCGCGGCGCAGGTCGATCGCTTCGGCAACATCAACACCACCGTGATCGGCGATTACGCGAAGCCCAAGGTACGGTTGCCGGGCGCGGGCGGCGCGCCGGAGATCGCCTCGAACGCGAAGGAAACCTGGATCATCATCAAGCAGAGCAAGCGCAGCTTCGTCGAGAAGCTCGACTTCCTCACCTCGGTGGGCCACCTCACCGGCGGCGATTCGCGCGCGAAGTCGGGCGCGCGAGGCAAGGGACCGACGGCGGTGATCACCGATCTCGGCGTGTTGACGCCCGATCCCGTGACGCGCGAGCTCACGCTGACGGCTTTGCATCCCGGTGTCACCGTCGAGCAGGTGAAGGCCGCCACCGGCTGGCCGCTCGAGGTGGCCGATTCGCTGAAGCGCACCGCCGCACCCACGTCCTACGAGCTGGAAGTCCTGCGCGACCTGCAGTCGCGCACCGCGAAAGCCCACGGCAGCGTCGCGAACGAATGAGGGAAAATCGGGGACAGACCCGCATTTCCGCGCGCCCAGTCCGCTGGCGCGTACAGCGGAAATGCGGGTCTGTCCCCGATTTTCCTATTCCTTGCCCGGATCCTTGACGTCGGGGAACTGGTCGAACTCGATGTTCCAGAACTGGCCGTCGCGCTTCTCGACGCGGCGGATGTAGACGGTCTGCACGATGTCGCGCGTCGCGGGATCGATGTGGATCGGTCCGCGCGGGCTCATCATCTTCTCGTGCTTCAGGATCGCCATCGCCTTGTCGGCATCGATGTTCGCACCGAGCCTGGTGACCACGTCCGCGATCGCCGCCATGCCGTCGTAGCCCGCGACCGCCATGAAGTTCGGGCGCGCGAGCCCCTTCGCGACTTCGTGGAACGCCTTCACGAACGCGCGGTTCTCGGGCGAGTCGTGGGCAGCGGAATAGTGATGGCTGGTGATGATGCCGAGCGTGGGCTCGCCCATCGCCTGCAGCACGTCGTCGTCGGTGAGGTCGCCGGTGGCGATCACCTTGATGCCGGCCTCCTTCAATCCCCGCTCCGCAAACGCCTTCATGAACGCGACGCTCTGCTCGCCCGAAGGCACGAAGATGAACACCGCCTCGGGCTTCGCGTCCTTGATGCGCTGCACGTAAGGCGCGAACTCGGGGTTGCGCAGCGGCGTGCGCACCGCGCCCACGATCTTGCCGCCCGCCGCCTCGAAGGTCTTCGCGAACTGCTTCTCGGCGTCGATCCCCGGCCCGTAGTCGGTGACCAGCGTGTAGACGTTCCGGATGCCCTGCTTCGCGGCCCAGGTCGCCATCGGCGCGGAGACCTGCGGCAGCGTCATCGAGAAGCGCACGATGTAGGGCGACTTCGTGGTGATGATCGAGGTCGCGGCGTTCATGATCACCATCGGCTTCTTCGCCTGCGTCGCGACCGGCGCCGCGGCGAGCGCCTCGGGCGTGAAGCCGAAGCCCGCCAGGAAATCCACGTGGTCGCGCGTCGCGAGCTCCTGCGCGAGGCGCTTCGCCACCTCGGGATTCGGCCCGCCCGTGTCGCGCACGATCACCTCGATCTTCCGCCCCGCGAACGTGTCGCCGTGCAGCTTGAAGAACGCGTCGATCCCCGCGCGCATCTGCTTGCCGAAATCCGCGGCGACCCCGGAGAACGGCGCCACCATGCCGACCTTCACGGGCTCGGCGAATGCGAGCGAGGCGGCGAGGCAGGCGATGGCGGCGAGCGCTTTCTTCATCGGATGATCCATGGCGGGAAATCGGACGGCGGTGGGGTGAACGAGGATGCCGAGCGGGCCGCGCGCCGTCAACCGCCGGCGTCGTCGAACGGCAGGCCGACGTAGTTCTCCGCGAGCGACGCGGCCGCGGCACGCGAGGCCGCGACGTATTCGCGCTGCGCCAGCTGGAGCTTGCGCTGGAACGAATCGTCATCCGGAAAGCGATGCAGCATCGCGGTCATCCACCACGAGAAATGCTCGGCGCGCCAAACCCGTGCGAGGCAGCGCGGCGAGTACTCGTCGAGCGCCGCGGCATCGCCCGCGTACCACCTTGCGAGGCAGAGGGACAGCACGCGCACGTCGGCCACCGCGAGGTTGAGCCCCTTGGCCCCGGTGGGCGGCACGATGTGCGCCGCGTCTCCCGCCAGGAAAAGCCGCCCGTGGCGCATCGGCTCGGCGACGAAGCTGCGCATGCCGGCGATCATCCTCTCGACGATCGGTCCTTCGTTCGGACGCCAGCCGTCTTCGCCGGCGAAGCGCGCCGCGAGCTCGCTCCAGATGCGATCGTCGCTCCACGCCGCGAGCGACTCGTCCGGCGCCACCTGGAGGTAGAGCCGTGTCAGCTCGGGCGAGCGCATGCTGAAGAGCGCGAAGCCGCGCTCGTGGCTCGCGTATGCGAGCTCGCCGCGCGAAGGGGCCGCCCGCGCGAGGATCCCGAGCCACGCGAACGGATAGGAACGCTCGTGCACCGTGAGCGCGCCTTCGGGAATCGCGCCGCGGCACACGCCGTGGAAGCCGTCGCAGCCGGCGACGAAGTCGCAATCGATCGCCTGCGCGCCGCGATGGTCCTGGAACCGCACGCGAGGCCGATCGCCGTCGATGCCCTCGAGCGTCACCTCGCGCGCATCGAAATGGATCGGCCGCCCCGTCGCGACGCGCGCGGCGATGAGGTCCTTCACCAGCTCCTGCTGCCCGTAGATGGTGATCGCTCGGCCCGTGAGCGCGTGAAGGTCGATGCGATGCCCGCGGCCGCCGAAGCGCAGCTCGATGCCGTGGTGCACGAGGCCCTCGCGCCGCAGGCGCTCGCCCACGCCGCTCTCGGTGAGGAGATCCACGGTCCCGTGCTCCAGCACGCCGGCCCGCACGCGATGCTCGACGTGCTCGCGGCTCTTCGCCTCCACCACCACCGAGTCGATCCCGGCGCGATCGAGCAGGTGCGCGAGCGTGAGGCCCGCGGGTCCCGCGCCGACGATCGCGACTTGCGTGCGCACGTTTGCCTCCTCGAATGTCCGCGGATTCTAGCGCGCGCCCCATAGTAAGATCGCGGGCTGCACCGCCCATCCGCGAACACCGAATTGCGCAGGAGCCCCCGATGCCCGAAGCCTTCATCTGCGATGCCCTCCGCACGCCCTTCGGGCGCTACGGCGGCGCGCTTTCCGCCGTGCGCACCGACGACCTCGCCGCGATTCCCATCGCGGAGCTCGTGAAGCGCAATCCCAAGGTCGATTGGGCGGCGCTGGACGACGTGATCTATGGCTGCGCGAACCAGGCGGGCGAGGACAACCGGAACGTCGCCCGCATGGCGCTCCTCCTCGCGGGACTCCCTGTCGAAGTCCCCGGCGCCACGGTGAACCGCCTGTGCGGCTCGGGGATGGAGGCGATCGGCCAGCTCGCGCGCGCCATCAAGGCGGGCGAGGCCGAGATCGGCATCGCGGGCGGCGTCGAGAGCATGTCGCGCTCGCCCTTCGTGATGCCCAAGGCGGAGAGCGCCTTCTCGCGCGCCAACGCCGTCTACGACACCACCATCGGCTGGCGTTTCGTGAACCCGAGGATGAAGGCGAGGTACGGCATCGACGCGATGCCCGAGACCGCCGAGAACGTCGCGGAGGATTTCAAGGTCTCGCGCGCGGACCAGGACGCGTACGCGCTGCGCTCGCAGCAGCGCGCGCTCGCCGCGCAGAAGAGCGGCGCACTCGCCGAGGAGATCGTGCCGGTCACGATCCCGCAGAAGAAGGGCGACGCGGTCGTGGTCGCGAAGGACGAGCATCCGCGCGAGACCTCGCTCGAGGCGCTCGCGAAACTCAAGCCCATCGTGCGCGAGAACGGCACCGTCACCGCGGGCAACGCCTCGGGCGTGAACGACGGGAGCTGCGCGGTGCTGGTCGCCTCGGAAGCCGCGGTGAAGAAATACGGCCTCACGCCGCGCGCCCGCATCCTCGGCATGGCCTCGGCCGGCGTCGCGCCGCGCATCATGGGCTTCGGTCCCGCGCCCGCCTCGAAGAAGCTCCTCGCGCGGCTGGGAATGCCGATCTCGAAGATGGACGTGATCGAATTGAACGAGGCCTTCGCGGCGCAGGTGCTCGCGGCGATGCGCGACCTCGGCCTTCCCGACGACGCGCAGCACGTGAATCCGAACGGCGGCGCGATCGCGCTCGGCCACCCGTTGGGCGCTTCCGGCGCGCGGCTCGTCACCACCGCGGCGTACCAGCTCGCGCGCCAGGGCGGGCGCTACGCGCTCTGCACCATGTGCATCGGCGTGGGGCAAGGCATCGCGATGGCGATCGAGCGGGTATAAAGCTCTCCCTCCCCCTTGGGGGAGGGCCGGGGAGACAGGGTTCGCGACCTACCCTCACCCCGCCCTCTCCCAAGGGAGAGGGAGACCTTGCTGAGCAGCCGGATACACGATCGTCCCCTCCGGCCCCGGCCGCGCGTCGGGCGTCAACTTCGCCGGCTCCGGCACGTCGCTCGAGACGATGTGGAACACATCCTCGCCGCG
>JAICTR010000002.1 GCA_025936275.1 Burkholderiales bacterium | reverse complement strand
CGAATGCCTCTACTTCTAACGCAGTGCCGCCTGCGCGGCGAGGGCGCGTTCCGATGGAGCGGGAGACGGGAATCGAACCCGCGTCATCAGCTTGGAAGGCTGGGGTTCTACCATTGAACTACTCCCGCCCGGCGCCGGCCCCACCGGGCCCTGCACGAAACGAAAAGCGAAACGCACTCTCATCAATTCCTTTCGCCGGACCCACTGCTTTGTAAGCCTTGGTGGAGGAGGTTGGATTCGAACCAACGTAGGCGCAAGGCCAACAGATTTACAGTCTGCCCCCTTTAACCACTCGGGCACCCCTCCGGGAAAGCCTTCAATTATGCCCTATCGGAGGGCGCTTGTGGAAGCGGAAGACGCCCATTTCCGAGGGTGCCGGCACTCCGAATCGAACGGAGGACCTACCGCTTACAAGGCGGTTGCTCTACCAGCTGAGCTATGCCGGCCCGGGCGATGCGGCACGCGTGGACAAATGTTAGCGGGCGCTTACTTGACCAGCTTGAGGCGTGTCCTGCCGGCCGCCGCGCCCGGAGGCTTCGGCGGCTCGGTCTCCGCTTCCGATGCGAGGGGCGCCGGAAGGTTGGGCGCGGCGGCGAGCGCGGCCGGCGCCTCGACGGTGAAGAAGGCCCCCTGGCCGTTCTCGCGCGCGAAGATCCCCTGCACCCGATCCACCGGAACGCTCACCTCGCGCGATACGCCGTTGAAGCGCGCCGAGAACTGGATCAGCTCGTTGTTCACCGTGAGGTTGCGGGTGGCGTTGAGGCTCACGTTGAGCACGATCTCGCCATTCTTCACGTACTCCATCGGGACCTTGGTGCGCTCGTCCACCCGGACGCTGAGGTAAGGGGTGAACCCGCAGTCCGAGCACCACTCGTAGATGGCCCGGATGAAGTACGGCTTGGTGGAGACTTCTGCCATGGCCACAAGCTTAACCTACCGGCGCATCGCCTTTTCGGAGGCGGTCATCGAATCGATGAAGGCCTGCCGCGAAAAGAGCCGTTCGGCATACTTGAGGAGCGGCGCGGACTGCTTGTTGAGCTGGATCTGGTAGTGGTCGAGGCGCCAGAGGAGGGGCGCGATGGCCACGTCCAGCATGGAGAACTCCTCGCCCAGCATGTATTTCTGCTTCACGAAGATGGGCGCGATCTGGATCAGGTTCTCGCGGATGTAGAGGCGCGCCTTCTCCTGCGCCTTCTGGGTGCCGGATTCCAGCGTCTGCACGTGGTTGAAGAGCTCCTGCTCGAAGCGGAACAGGAAGAGCCGCGCCCGTGCGCGCATCACCGGATCGGCCGGCATGAGCTGCGGGTGCGGGAAGCGCTCGTCGATGTACTCGTTGATGATGTTCGACTCGTAGAGCACCAGGTCGCGCTCCACCAGCACCGGCGTGCGGTTGTACGGGTTCATCACGGCGAGGTCCTCGGGCTTGTTCATGAGGTCCACGTCGATGATCTCGAAATCCATGCCCTTTTCGTAGAGCACGATCCGGCAACGGTGGCTGAAGGGATCCGTGATCCCCGAGTAGAGCGTCATCATGGCTTGTTCACCCCTTTCGCGACGGCGCGGTCGCGGATCCGGCTAGCGGACGTCCTTCCAGTATTCCTTCTTGAGCAGGAACGCGAGCACGAAGAAGCCGGCCAGGAAGAAGAGCACGACGACCCCCCACTGCTTCCGGTCCGTCTGCGCGGGCTCGGACATGTACACCAGGTAGTTCACGAGGTCGCCGACGTAGCGGTCGAATTCGATGCGGCTCATGGCGCCCGGCCGCTCCAGCACGAGCTTGCGCGTCTCGATCTTGTCGCCGGTGATGTCGTTGGTGCGCTCGGTCACCTGCAGGGCCTGCTCGCCCTGCTGGTGCCACAGCACGTTCGGCATCGCGACGTTCGGGAAGACGGTGTTGTTCCAGCCTGAATTGCTCTTCGCGTCGCGATAGAAGCTGCGCAGGTACGTGTAGAGCCAGTCGGCGCTGCGCGAGCGCGCGATGAGCGAGAGATCCGGCGGCACCACGCCGAAGGCCGCCTTGGAGATCTTCGGGTCCACCGGCACGCTCATGTTGCCGCCGATCTTGTCGGTGGTGAAGAGCAGGTTGTCCTTGATCTGCTTCTCGCTGAGGCCCAGGTCCTCGAGCTTCTTGTAGCGCATGAGCGAAGCCGAGTGGCAGTTGAGGCAGTTGTTGATGAAGATGGCGGCGCCGTGCTGGAGCGAGGCCTTGTCGCCGAGGTTCACCGGCGCCTGCTCGAGGGGCGGGCCTTCCTCCTCGGCGCAGGCGAGGACAGGAACGAGGGCGAGGACGAGGAGCGCGAAGATCTTTTTCATCACCAGGTCACCCTTTGCGGCTCCGGCTTCTCCTGCGCGCGGTCGCGCGCGGTGTACCACGGCATCCCCAGGAAGAAGAAGAAATAGACCAGCGTGAGCAGGCGCGCGACCCAGGTGGCGATGTAATCGCCGCCCACCAGCGGGAATCCCTCGGGGAACGCGCCCCAGACGGTGGTGGGCTCGACGCCGAGGTAGCCGAGGATCAGGAACGCGACGACCAGTGCGGCGAATGCCATCTTCCAGCGCGGTCCGCGGTAGCGGATCGACTTCACGCCGCCGCGATCGAGCCAGGGCAGCGCGAAGAGGATGAGCACGGCGCAGCCCATCACCAGCACGCCGGGAAATTGCGAATTGAACATCGGCGGCACGGCGCGCAGCATCGCGTAGAACGGCGTGAAGTACCACACCGGCGCGATGTGCAGCGGCGTCTTCAGCGGATCGGCGGGGATGAAGTTGTTCGCCTCGAGGAAGTAGCCGCCCATCTCGGGAGCGAAGAACACCACGGCCGAGAACACGATCAGGAACACCGCCGTGCCCATCAGGTCCTTCACCGTGTAGTACGGATGGAACGGGATGCCGTCCAGCGGCGTGCCGGTGCGCGGGTCGAGGTTCTTCTTGATCTCGATGCCGTCCGGATTGTTCGATCCCACCTCGTGCAGCGCCATGATGTGCGCCGCGACCAGGCCCAGCAGCACCATGGGCAGCGCGGCGACGTGCAGCGCGAAGAAGCGGTTGAGCGTCGCGTCGGAGACGTTGTAGTCGCCGCGGATCCAGATCGCGAGCGGCTCGCCGATGAAGGGAATGGTGCCGAAGAGGTTCACGATCACCTGCGCGCCCCAGAAGGACATCTGTCCCCATGGCAGCAGGTAGCCGAAGAACGCCTCGGCCATCAGCGCGAGGTAGATCACCACGCCGAAGATCCACAGGAGCTCCCGCGGACGCCGGTAGGAGCCGTACATCAGCCCGCGCACCATGTGCAGGTACACGGTGATGAAGAAGAACGAGGCGCCGGTGGAATGGATGTAGCGGATGAGCCAGCCGCCCGGCACGTCGCGCATGATGTACTCGACCGACGCGAACGCATCGTGCGCGTCGGGCTTGTAGTTCATGGTGAGGAAGATGCCCGAGACGATCTGGATCACGAGCACCAGCAGCGCGAGCGAGCCGAAGTAGTACCAGAAGTTGAAGTTCTTCGGCGCGTAGTACTCGGAGAGGTGGTCCTTCCAGAGCGCCATCAGCGGGAAGCGCTGGTCCACCCAGGTGAGGACTCCGTTGAAGGGCCCCGCCCCGGTGACGGGAGTCTTCTCGGTCGCGGCCATGCCCTACGCTCCTTTGGGGTCTTCGCCCACCACGACCACCGCGTTGCTCGCGTAGTGGTAGGGGGGAATGACGAGGTTCTTCGGCGCGGGCGATCCCTTGAAGACGCGCGCGGCGAGGTCGAAGCGCGAGCCGTGGCAGGGACAGTAGTAGCCGCCCGGCCAGTTGGGGCCCATGTCCGAGGCGGCGCCGACCTCCTTCTTGAGGTTCGGCGTGCAGCCCAGGTGCGTGCAGACGCCGACGGCGACCAGGTATTCCGGCTTGATCGAGCGGTCGACGCCCTTGATGTACTTGGGCTGTTGCGGCTCCTTCGACTCGGGATCGCTCAGCAGCGGCGCGTTGGCCGGCAGCCGGTCGAGCATGTCCTTGGTGCGATGCAGGATCCACACCGGCTTGCCGCGCCACGAGACCGTGATCTGCTGGCCGGGCTCGATCTTCGAGACGTCCACTTCCACGGGAGCACCGGCGGCGAGCGCGCGCGCGCTCGGGAACCAGCTCGCTACGAACGGCGCCGCGATGCCGACGCCCGCGACAGCACCGGCGGCGGAAGTGGCGACGATCAGGATGCGGCGTCTCTTTTCATCGACGCGGTCGGTGACGATGGCGGTCATTGCGCGGAAGGGAAGGAAAGGAAGGGCGTGGCGGACGGCTAATTCGGCATTTTAGCGGATTTGCCCCGCTTTCTTGAAGCCCGGCCCGCGGGATCCGCGTTGACGCGCCCTTCCGGCACGCCTAGATTGCCCCCTTCCGGGAGGAGAACGCGATGAGCTTCACGTCGGAATTCCGCGAATTCGCGGTGCGCGGCAGCGTGGTCGACCTGGCGGTCGGCGTGATCGTCGGCGGCGCGTTCGGGAAGATCGTCGACTCGCTGGTGAACGACATCGTGATGCCGCTCGTGGGCAAGTTCACCGGCGGGCTGGAATTCAGCAACTACTTCCTGCCGCTCGCGCGCATCCCGGAGGGCGTGCCCCATACGCTCGAAGCGGTGAAGAAAGCGGGCGTGCCGGTGGTCGCCTGGGGCAACTTCGTGAACGTCGCGCTCAACTTCGTGATCCTCGCCTTCATCGTCTTCCTCATGGTGCGGGCGATCAACCGGCTGCGCCGGCAGCACGAAGCCGCCCCTCCCCCCGCGCCGCCCGAACAGGTGTTGCTGCTGCGCGAGATCCGCGACACATTGCGCGCGAAGTAGCGGCCGCGGGCCGCTAAAATAGCGGTTTCCGCCCCCAAGTGCCCGAATGCGCAAGCTCTGGCTCGTCTTCGCACAGGCCGTCACCGCCACGCTCGCCGTGATCTTCGTGGTGAGCCTGGTGAAGCCCGAATGGATGGCGTGGCGCCGCCAGGTGGTCGAGGTGCACGAGAGCGCCCCGGCGGCGACCGCGTTGCCGGTCACGGCGCTGCCGCTCGCCGGCGCCTCCTCCTTCAGCGAGGCGGCGCGCAAGGCGATCCCCTCGGTGGTGAACATCTCCGCGACCAAGAAGGTCCAGCGCAAGAACCCGCTCATCGACGATCCGGCGTTCCAGCGCTTCTTCGGCGACCGCTTCACGCTCCCGCCCGAGACGCAGCTCTCGCTCGGCTCCGGCGTGATCGTGAGCCGCGAGGGCTACATTCTCACCAACGACCACGTCGTGGACGGGGTCTCCGACATCCAGGTGACACTGCACGATGGGCGCACGCTCGCCGGCAAGATCGTCGGCAGCGACCCCGAGACGGACCTTGCGGTGGTGCGGGTTTCCGCCGGCGGGCTTACGCCGATCACCTTCGGCCACTCGGAGCTCGCGAAGGTGGGCGACGTGGTGCTCGCGATCGGCGACCCGTTCAGCGTCGGGCAGACGGTCACCATGGGCATCGTGAGCGCGGTGGGGCGGGAGATCACGACCAATCCCTTCGGCAGCTTCATCCAGACCGATGCCGCGATCAATCCGGGCAATTCCGGCGGGGCCTTGGTGGACGCAAAGGGCAACCTCATCGGCATCAACACGCTGATCTTCACGCGCTCCGGCGGCTACCAGGGCATCGGGTTCGCCATCCCGGTCGGGCTCGCCAAGCGGATCATGGAGCAGATCATCGAGACCGGCAGCGTCACCCGCGGCTGGTTCGGCATCGACGTGATGGACGTCACGCCGGAGCTCGCGGAGTCGCTCGGCCTCAAGGTGACGCACGGCGTGATCGTCGGCGCGATCGAGCGCGGAAGCCCGGCCGACAGGAGCGGCGTGAAGCTGCGCGACGTGATCCTCTCCATCGACGGCAAGCCGGTCGCCGACACCGCGACCCTGCTCAAGTCGATCGCCGCCATGCCGCCCGGGAAATCGGTGCCGGTGAAGGTGCTGCGGCAGGAGCGCGAGCTCGCGTTCGACGTGGTGGTGGGTCGCCGCAAGGCGCACCCTCGCCCCGACGACGAGGCCGCCTCCTCTTCCTAGCTAGGCTTCCTCGCCCGGCGGTTGCGCGAGCGCCTGCGGCTTGCGCCGGCGGCTCGCCATCTGCGCGAAGATGATGCCCGCCTCGTAGAGCAGGCACATCGGCAGCGCGAGGGAAATCTGCGACACGACGTCCGGCGGCGTCACCACCGCCGCGACGACGAAGATCGCGACCACCACGTAGCCGCGCCATTCCCGCAGCTGCTCCACCGTGACGAGGCCGGTGATGACCAGCACCACCACGACCACCGGCACCTCGAAGGCGAGCCCGAACGCGAGGAACATGCCGAGCACGAAGTTGAAGTACGCCTCGATGTCCGGCGCGACGGAAATGCTCTTCGGCGCGAAGTGCGCGATGAACGCGAACACCTTGCGGAACACGATGAAATAGCAGAAGAGCATGCCCACCGCGAAGAGCACCGTGCTGCTCACCACGAGCGGCAGCGCAAGCTTCTTCTCGTGCGTGTACAGGCCCGGCGCGACGAATGCCCAGCCCTGGTACAGCACGTAGGGAAGCGCCAGCAGGAACGCCGCCATGATCGCGATCTTCATCGGGATCAGGAACGGCGTGATGACGCCGGTGGCGATCATGTGCGAGCCCTGCGGCAGGCTGTTGATGAGCGGCATCGCGAGGATGTCGTAGAGCTCCGAGCTGAAGTAGAGCGTCGGCAGCGCCGCGATCCCGACCGCGAGGAGCGAGCGGACGAGGCGCGTGCGCAGCTCGATGAGGTGCGAGAGGAAGCTTTCCTGCGCCTCGTTCACGCGCGCGCCCTCATGCGGGCTTCGTCGGCTCGCTCGGCGCGGGCGGCGGCGGCTCTTCGATGCCGAGCTCGAGCTGCGGGGAGGCGGCCGACGATTCGGCGGGCGCCGGGCTCGCGGAGACGGCGCTCGCGACCGAGCCCAGCTCGCGATCGAGGTCGGCCTGCGCTTCGCGAATGCCGCGCTCGGCGTCCGCCGCCTGCGACTCGATGTCCTCCTTGATGGAGCGCGCGGCGCTCTCGAACTCGGTCTTCACCTTGCCGAGGTCGGCCGCTTCCATCTCGCGGTGGATGTCCGACTTCACCTGCGTCACGTAGCGCTGCAGGCGGCCGAAGAGGATGCCGGCGGTGCGTGCGACGCGCGGCAGGCGTTCGGGACCGATCACCACCAGGGCCACGATGGCGATCACCAGCATCTCGGAAAAGCCGACGTCGAACATGGATTCGATCGCTAAGCGCGGGCTCGCCCGGCCCCGGACGGACCGCGCTCGCGCCGGCCGCCGAGCGCCGCCGGGATCAGCCCTTCTGCTTCTCCTTCACCTCGCCCTCGATGGTGGTGCCCTGCGACGAGATCTCGCCGGCGGGCTTCGCGGGCGGCTCGCCCTCGCGCATTCCCTGCTTGAACCCCTTCACGGCGCCGCCGAGGTCCTCGCCGACGTTGCGCAGCTTCTTGGTGCCGAAGATCAGCAGCACGATCACGAGCACGATCAACCAATGCCAGATACTGAACGAACCCATCGAAATCTCCTGGTGGCGCGGGCGGCCGGAATCAGGCGCCCGACGGCGGCATCATGCGGCCGAAGGGCTCGGAACCGCCGAGGATGTGGATATGCAAATGATACACGTCCTGTCGCCCGATCCGCCCCGTGTTCACGATGGTCCGGAAGCCGTCGGGAGAGCCCTGCTCGCGCGCGAGCCGGCCGGCCATCGCGAACATGCGGCCGAGCACGCGCTCGTGCTCCGGACCCACCGCGGCGAGGGAATCCACATGCTGCTTGGGAATGATCATGAAGTGCACCGGCGCCTGCGGCGCGATGTCGTGGAAGGCGAGCATGTCGTCGTCCTCGTACACCTTGCGCGCCGGGATCTCGCCGCGCACGATCTTGCAGAAGAGGCAGTCCTTCTTCTCCACCGGGCTCATCCTTTCGTTCGCGAATTCTTCTCTTCGATGCCGGATCGCCCTTCGCGGCGCTCGAGCTCCGCCAGCACGTCGGCGAGCGGCACGCCGTGCCAGCCGAGCATCACCAGGCAGTGGAACAACTGGTCGGCGGTCTCGTGCGCCAGCGCCCGCGCATCGCCCTGCTTGCCGGCGATCACGGCCTCGGTCGCTTCCTCGCCCACTTTCTTGAGGATCGCATCGAGGCCCTTCGCGTGGAGCGAGGCGACATAGGAGGCGGCCGGATCGGCCGCGCGCCGCGCGGCGATCGCCGCCTCCAGGCGCTCGAGCACCGAGCGCTCAGCCATGGTCGGCCGGCGCCTCGAGCACCGGATCGGTGACGCTCCAGCGGCGCTCCCCGCCCGCGCCTTCGAGGAGGCGGAAGAAGCAGCGCCGGCGACCCGTGTGGCACGCGACCCCGCCGACCGATTCGACGCGCAGCACCACGGTGTCGCCATCGCAATCCAGGCGCACCTCGACCACCTTCTGCACGTGCCCCGACGTCTCGCCCTTGCGCCACAACGCGCCGCGCGAGCGCGACCAGTAGGTGGCCTCGCCGCTCGCGACCGTGCGCGCCAGCGACTCGCGGTTCATCCACGCGAGCATCAGCACCTCGCCCGAAGCGGCATCCTGCGCCACGGCGGGAACGAGCCCGTCCGCGTTCCAGGCGATCTCGTCGAGCCAGGATTGCGCAATCACAGTCGCATCTCGATTCCGCGCGCGGCGAGGAAACGCTTCGCCTCGCCGATGCCGATCTCCCCGAAATGAAACACCGACGCGGCGAGCACCGCGTCGGCGCGTCCCTGCGTGATGCCCTCGGCGAGGTGCTCGAGGGTGCCGACGCCGCCGCTCGCGATCACCGGCACCGCGACCGCCTCGCTCACCGCGCGCGTGAGCGCGAGGTCGAAGCCGCTCTTGGTGCCGTCGCGGTCCATGCTGGTGAGGAGGATTTCCCCCGCACCACGCGCCGCCATCTCGCGCGCCCATTCTACGGCATCGAGCCCGCGCGCCTTGCGTCCGCCGTGGGTGTAGACCTCCCAGCGTCCCGGTCCCGCGGCGCGCGCATCCACCGCGACCACGATCGCCTGCGAGCCGAAGCGCCGTGCCGCCTCGGCGACCAGCGCCGGGCTCTCGACGGCGGCGGTGTTGATGCTCACCTTGTCGGCGCCCGCGTTGAGGAGGCGGCGCACGTCGTCCACCGAGCGCACGCCGCCGCCCACGGTGAGCGGGATGAACACCTGGTCGGCGACGCGCTCGATCACCGGCACGATGGTGTCGCGCGCATCGCTCGACGCGGTGATGTCGAGGAACGCGACCTCGTCGGCGCCCGCCTCGTCGTAGCGACGCGCGATCTCGACGGGGTCGCCCGCGTCGCGCAGCCGCACGAAGTTCACGCCCTTCACGACGCGCCCGGCGTGCACGTCGAGGCAGGGGATGATGCGCTTGGCGAGGCCCATGAGGGGCGGCCTCAGGCGTCGCCCGCCGCGACCTTCAGCGCTTCGGCGAAATCGAGCTTGCCCTCGTAGATCGCGCGTCCGGCGATGCAGCCGGTGATGCCTTCCGGTTCCACCTCGCAAAGGCGACGGATGTCATCGAGGTGGTTGAGGCCGCCGCTCGCGATCACCGGCATGGTGAGCGCCTGCGCGAGGCGCACCGTGGCCTCGACGTTGATGCCGGTCATCATGCCGTCGCGGCCGATGTCGGTGTAGATCACCGCTTCCACGCCATAGTCCTCGAAGCGCTTCGCGAGATCGATCACGTCGTGCTTGGTGAGCTTGGACCAGCCATCGGTCGCGACCTTGCCGTCCTTGGCGTCGAGCCCGACCATGATGTGGCCGGGAAAGGCGTCGCACGCCTCGTGCAGGAACCCGGGATTCTTCACCGCCGCGGTGCCGATGATCACGTAGGAGACGCCGCCGTCGAGATAGCGCTCGATGGTCTCGAGGTCGCGGATGCCGCCGCCGAGCTGGATCGGCACATCCGAATCGACCGCCGCCACGATCTCCTTCACGGCCGCTTCGTTGCGCGGCTTGCCGGCGATCGCGCCGTTCAGGTCCACCACGTGCAGGCGCTTCGCGCCTTTCGCCGCCCACTGCGCGGCCGCCTCGCCGGGCTTCGCGGAGAACACGGTCGCGGACGCCATGCGCCCCTGCTCGAGGCGCACGCACTGCCCGTCCTTCAGGTCGATCGCGGGGATGATCAGCATGGATGCGGGGAGGGGAAGCTCACGGACTCCAGGTGGCGAAGTTGCCGAGCAGCGCGAGCCCCGCGGCGCTGCTCTTCTCGGGATGGAATTGCGTCGCGAAAATATTATCGCGCGCGATGGCCGAGGTAAAGGCGTCGGGATAGCGGGTTGCGGCGGCGGCGAGCGACGGCAGCGTGGGCTCGCAGTAGTAGCTGTGCACGAAGTAGAAGCGCGCGCCGTCGGCGATGCCGCGCCACAGCGCGTGGGGCCGCGCCTGCCACACCTCGTTCCATCCCATGTGCGGGACCTTGAAGCCCGCGGCGCGGCGCTCAGGCGTGTTCTCGAAGGCGAGCACGCGCCCGGGAAGGAGCGCGAGCCCGGGCGTGTCGCCCTCCGCGCTCGACTCGAAGAGCATCTGCTGCCCGATGCAAAGGCCGAGGAACGGCTTCGCGCGCGCCGCCTCGGCGACCGCTTCGCCGAGGCCGCTCTCGGAGAGGCACCTCATGCAATCGGGCATCGCGCCCTGCCCCGGGAACACGACGCGGTCGGCGCGGCGGATCGCGTCCGGATCGGCCGTGATCGCCACCGAAGCATCGGGCGCCACGTGCGCGAGCGCCTTCTGCACGGAGCGGAGGTTCCCCATGCCGTAATCGACGATCGAGATGCGCTGGGCCATGGACCGGTGCGAAGCCGCGGTGCGCAGCTAGAGGGTGCCTTTCGTGGACGGGATGCTGCCGGCGGCGCGCGCGTCGGCCTCCACCGCCATGCGCAGCGCGCGCGCGAACGCCTTGAACACCGTCTCGCACTGGTGGTGGGCGTTCTCGCCGCGCAGGTTGTCGATGTGCAGCGTGGCGAGGGCGTGGTTGGCGAAGCCCTGGAAGAATTCGTGCGCGAGGTCGACGTCGAACTCGCCCACGCGCGCGCGCGCGAACGGCACGTGGAACTCGAGCCCGGGCCGGCCGGAGAAATCGACCACGACGCGCGAGAGCGCCTCGTCGAGCGGCACGTACGCATGGCCGTAGCGGCGGATGCCCTTCTTGTCGCCGAGCGCCTTCGCGATCGCCGTGCCGAGCGTGATGCCGATGTCCTCGACCGTGTGGTGCGCGTCGATCTCGAGGTCGCCCCGCGCCTCGACCTCGAGGTCGATCGCGCCGTGGCGCGCCACCTGGTCGAGCATGTGGTCGAGGAAGGGAATGCCGGAGGCGAGCTTCGCCTTGCCGGTGCCGTCGAGGTCGAGCGCGACGCGCACCTGCGTCTCCTTCGTGTCGCGTTGGATTTCCGCCTTGCGCATGGATGTCAGGCGATGGCCGGGGCGAGGGCTTGGAGGAGCCGCGCGTTCTCGTCGGGAGTGCCGACCGTGAGCCTCAGGCAGTGCTCGAGGAGCGGATGCGAGCGGTGGAAGTTGCGGACCAATATACCACGCGCCTTGAGGCCCTCGAAGGCGCGCGGCGCATCGGGAACGCGCACCAGGACGAAGTTCGCCGCGCTCGGGAAGCGCTCGACGCCGGCGATGCGGTCGAGGCCCGCTTCGAGCCGCGCGCGCTCCGCGACGATCGACTGCGTCTGGCGCTCGAGCACGTCGCGGTGGGCGAGGAGGAGCTCCGCCGCGGCCATGGAAAGGACGTTCACGTTGTAGGGCAGGCGCAGCTTCTCCAGCTCCGCGAGCCACTCCGGCGGCCCGATGGCGACACCCAGGCGCAGCCCCGCGAGCCCGAGCTTGGAGACGGTGCGTACCAGGAGCAGGTTGGGATGGCGGCCCACCTCGTCCAGAAGCGATGCGCCGCCGGAGAACGCGTAGTAGGCCTCGTCCACCACGACGAGCCCGGGACTGGCGTCCACGATGCGCAGGATCGCTTCGCGCGGGAAGAGGTTGCCGGTGGGATTGTTGGGATAAGCGATCCAGGTGATCGCCGGACGCTCGCGCTCGATCGCCGCCAGGAGCGCCGTCTCGTCGAGCGAGAAATCACGCGCGAGCGGCACACCGGCGTAACGCATGCCGCACGCGATCGCGCTCAGGCGATACATCGCGAACGAGGGCTCCGGCGCGAGCGCCACGGCGCCGGGCCGCGCGAGGGCCATCGCGATCACCTGCAGGATCTCGTCGGAGCCGTTGCCGAGGATGAGGTCGAGGTGCGGCGCAATCGCCATCGCCTCGCGCAGCCGCGCCTTGAGCGTGGGGGCGGTCGGGTCGGGATAGCGATTCACCGCGACCGCACCGAGGCGCGCGCCCATCTCGCGCGCGAGCTCCGGCGGCAAGGAGAACGGGTTCTCCATGGCGTCGAGCTTCACCATGCCCTGCGCCGGCGCGACGTGGTAGGCGGAAAGCGCGCGGATCTCCGGGCGAACGAGGGAATCGGGACCCTTAGCCACGGGAGGGATCGTCGTCGCGCGCCATGCGCCACTCGGCGCTGCGCGCATGCGCCTCGAGGCCCTCGGCGCGCGCGAGCGCGGCCGCGATGCCCCCCAGGTGCCGCGCGCCGCGTTGCGATACCGCGATGATGCTGGAGCGCTTCTGGAAGTCGTAGACGCCGAGCGCCGAGGAGAAGCGCGCGGTGCGCGAGGTCGGCAGCACGTGGTTCGGTCCGGCGCAGTAGTCGCCGAGCGCCTCCGACGCGTAATGCCCGAGGAAGATCGCGCCCGCGTGGCGGATGCGAGGCAGGAGCGATTCGGGGTCCGCGACCGCGAGCTCGAGGTGCTCGGGCGCGATGCGGTTGGCGATCGCGCACGCCTCGTCGAGGTCGCGCACCTTGATGAGCGCCCCGCGCGCCGCGAGCGACGCCGCGATGATCGCGAGCCGCGGCATGTGCGCCGCCTGCCGCGCCATCGATGCGGCGACCGCATCGAGGAGCGCGGCATCCGGCGTGAGCAGGATCGCCTGCGCGATCTCGTCGTGCTCCGCCTGCGAGAAGAGGTCCATCGCCACCCAGTCGGGATGCGCGGATGCATCGGCGATCACCAGCACCTCGGAGGGCCCCGCCACCATGTCGATGCCGACGCGGCCGAAGACGCGCCGCTTCGCCGCGGCGACGTAGGCGTTGCCGGGTCCGACGATCTTGTCCACGGCGGGAATCGTCGCCGTGCCGAACGCGAGCGCGCCGATCGCCTGCGCGCCGCCCACCCGAAGGATGCGGTCCACGCCGGCGAGCGCCGCCGCGGCGATCACCGGCGCATTGAGCTCGCCCCCGGGCGTGGGCGTCACCATCACCAGCTCGGGTACGCCCGCCACCTTCGCCGCGATCGCGCTCATCAGCACCGACGACGGATACGCGGCCTTGCCGCCGGGCACGTAAAGCCCCACACGGTCGAGCGGGGTCACCTGCTGGCCGAGCACGGTGCCGTCGGCCTCCTCGACGCGCCACGACTCGAGACGCTGGCGCTCGTGGTAGGCGCGGATGCGATCGGCCGCCGCCTGCAGCGCCTCGCGCACGCCGGCGGGAAGCTCGCGCAACGCGCGCTTCGCCTGCGCGAGCGGCACCTCGAGCGCCGCGGCCGACGCCGGCGTCCAGCGATCGAAGCGCGCGGTGCAGTCGAGGAGCGCGGCATCGCCGCGCGCGCGCACGTCCTCGAGGATCGCGGCGGTCGCGCGCTCGACCCCTTCGTCCTGCGCGCCCTCGAAGGCGAGCAGGCGCGCGAGCTCCGCCTCGAAGCCCGGCGCGTCGGACGAGAGCTTGCGCGGCTCAACCATGCGCGGCCCGCGCGCTCGCCTTGGCGAGCGCCTCGATGAGCGGCGCGAGCGTGGCGCGCTTGAGCTTGAGCGACGCCGGATTCACGATCAGCCGGCTGGACACGGCGAGGATCTCCTCGACCGCCTTCAGGCGGTTCGCCTTGAGCGTGCCGCCGGTATCCACGAGATCCACGATCGCGTCGGCGAGGCCCACGAGCGGCGCGAGCTCCATGGACCCATAGAGCTTGATGAGGTCCACGTGCATGCCCTTCGCGGCGAAGTGCTCGCGCGCGGTGGCGATGTACTTGGTCGCGACGCGCAGCCGCGCCCCCTGCTTCACCGCGGCCGCGTAATCGAAGCCGTCGGGCACCGCGACCACCATGCGGCAGCGCGCGATGCCCAGGTCGAGCGGCTGGTAGAGGCCCTGGCCCCCCTGCTCGACGAGGAGGTCGCGGCCCGCCACGCCCAGGTCCGCCGCGCCGTACTGCACGTACGTCGGGACGTCGGCGGCGCGCACCAGGATCAGCCGGAGGTCCGCGCGATTGGTGCCGAGGATCAGCTTCCTCGAGGTTTCCGGGTCCTCGGCGGGGCGGATGCCGGCCGCGTCGAGGAGCGGCAGCGTCTCCTCGAAGATGCGGCCCTTGGAGAGCGCGAGCGTGACCGAAGCCATGGCGTTCACGAGACGCGCGCGATGCGCGCCCCGAGCGCGCCCAGGCGCGCCTCGATGCGCTCGTAGCCGCGGTCGAGGTGGTAGATGCGGTCGATCACCGTGCCGCCCTCGGCCACCAGGCCCGCGATGACCAGGCTCGCCGAGGCGCGCAGGTCGGTCGCCATCACCATGGCGCCGGTGAGCTTGGGCACCCCCTCGACCATCGCGGTATTGCCCTCGATGCGGATCTTCGCGCCGAGGCGGCGCAATTCCTGCACGTGCATGAAGCGGTTCTCGAAGATCGTCTCCGTGACCGAGGCGTTGCCGTCCGCGATGGTGTTCAACGCGATCAGCTGCGCCTGCATGTCGGTGGGAAATCCCGGGTGCGGCGCGGTGCGCAGCGACACCGGTTTCGGCCGGTCCTTCATGCGCAGCCGCACCGTGCGGTCCGCTGCGCGAATCTCGGCGCCCGACTCGCGCAGCTTCTCCATCACCGCGTCGAGGCTCGCGAGCGGCGCCTCGATGAGCGTCACGTCGCCGCGCGTGGCGGCGGCCGCGGCGAGGAGCGTCCCGGCCTCGATCCGGTCGGGCATCACCGCATGCTCGACGCCTTCGAGGCGCGCCACGCCCTCGATCGTGATGGTGTCGGTGCCCGCGCCGCTGATCCGTGCGCCCATGGCGCAAAGGCAGCGCGCGAGGTCGACCACCTCGGGCTCGCGCGCCGCGTTCTCGAGCACGGTCTCGCCCTCGGCAAGGGAGGCCGCCATCATGAGGTTCTCGGTGCCGGTGACGGTCACCGTATCGAAGACGATGCGCGCGCCCTTGAGCCGCGCGGCCTCGGCCTGGATGTAGCCCTCCTCGATCGCGATCGCGGCGCCCATCGCCGTGAGGCCCTTGATGTGCAGGTCGACGGGCCGCTCGCCGATCTGGCATCCGCCCGGCAGCGATACGCGCGCCTCGCCGAAGCGCGCGACGAGCGGGCCCAGCGCCAGGATCGAGGCGCGCATCGTCTTCACCAGGTCGTACGGCGCGAAGGGCTCCGTCACCTGGCGCGCATCGAGCTCGACCGCGTGCGCGGTGCGCCGCGCGGCGACCCCCATGCGCCCGAGGAGCTTGATCATCGTCGCGACGTCGTTCAGCTCCGGCACGTTCGACACGCGCAGCGTCCCCGCGGTGAGCAGCGAGGCGGCAAGGATCGGCAGCGCGGCGTTCTTCGCGCCGGCGACGCGGATCTCGCCCGTGAGCGGCACGCCGCCGTGGATGGAAAGTTTCTGCATGATCTCGGGGCCCGCCTCAGCGGGCCGGAAGCTTCAGCGCGCCGTCCACTCGTCGGGGGAAAGGGTGCGCATCGAGAGCGCGTGGATCTCCTCGCGCATCCGCTCGCCGAGCGCCGCGTAGACGAGCTGGTGGCGGCGCACCCGGTTCAGGCCCGCGAATTCCGGGCTCACGACCAGCGCCTCGAAGTGCGCGCCGTCGCCATGCACCTCGAGGTGGGTGCAGGCGAGCCCTGCGCGGATGGATTCTTCGATCGACCGGGATTCGACCATGGCCTTGCGCGTGCCGGCGCGCGCGAGCGTCCGGCGAGGAGGAGAAAGGCTGAACATGATAGGGCAGCGAAGGCGGGCGCCGCAAACGCGGCGCGCCTGCCGCCGGGTGCGCCGCTCACGGCGTGGCGGCGTCCGCCGGCGGCTGGATGATGCGCGCGACGCCATAGAGCTCGGCGAGCGCGAGGAGGTTCGGCGGAAGGTCGACGAACTCGAGCGCGACGCCGCGCTCGGCCGCGCGCCGGCGCCACTCGAGGAGCAGCGCCACCGCGGAGGAATCGACGCCGGTCACGCCGGAGAAATCGATCGCGAGGCGCGCCGGGAGCTGCGGCTGGGCGACGTAGCGGTCGGCCTGCGCGATCACGCCGGGCAGCGTCTCGAAGTCGAGCGCACCCGTGAGGCGCAGGACTTCCGCGTCCGCGGTCGCGTTCACCGGCCGGCGGCCTTGCCGGACTGCAGCGCGCGGTTGCGATCCTGCAGCGTCTTCACCAGCCCGTCGATGCCGCCGCGCTGGATCTGCTCGTTGAACGAGCCGCGGTAGGTGGTGACGAGCGAGGCGCCGTCGATCACCACGTCGTACACCATCCATCCCTTCGGGGTCTTTTCCATCCGGTAGTCGATGGGGATCGGCGGCCCGCCCTCCTGGATCACCGCCGTGCGCACCAGCACGTCCTCGTCGGAGGGCGCGGCCTGCAGCGGCTTCACCTGGATCTTCTGGTTGCGGTACTGCGAGAGCGAGTTGGAGTAGGTGCGCACGAGGAGCGTGCGGAATTCCCTGGTGAGCGCCTCGCGCTGCTCGGGTGTGGCCTGCGACCAGCCGCGGCCCACGGCGAGGCGCGTCATGCGCGTGAAGTCGAAGTGCGGCAGCACCTTCTGCTCCGCGAGCGCGACCACCTTGGCGGAATTGCCCGCCTGCAGGTCCTTGTCGCTCTTCACGATGGCGATCACCTCGTCGGCGATCCGCTTCACCATCGCGTCGGGCGCGTCCTGCGCCGCGGCGCCGAGCGGCATGAATGCCGCCAGCAGGGGAATGAGGAGAAAGCGCAGCATGGGGTTTTCCTGTGGAGGATGTGTCGAAGCGATTCGACCCGCGCGCGAATCGCGCGGTTCCGGCCTACTTCTTGAGGCCCGGCGGCTGCGGGAGCGCGGCCGCGGCGGCCGGGGCCGAAGCCGCGGGTTCCTCCTGCGCCTTGCTGAAGAGGAACTGCCCGATCAGCCGCTCGAGCACCACCGCCGATTGCGTGATCGCGATGCGGTCGCCCGCCTTGAGCTTCGCGTCGTCGCCGCCGGCGTCGAGCCCGACGTAGTTCTCGCCGAGCAGGCCCGAGGTGAGGATCGCCGCGCTGGTGTCCTTGGGGAACGAGAAGCGCTTGTCGATCGCGAGCGCGACGTCGGCCTGGTAGCGCTGGTTGTCGAAGTGGATGTCGGCGACGCGGCCCACGGTCACGCCCGCGCTTCGCACCGGCGCGCGCACCTTGAGCCCGCCGATGTTGTCGAAGCGCGCCTGCACCTTGTAGGTCTCGCCGCTGCGCTCGGCGCCGAGGTTGCCCACCTTGAGCGCGAGCACCAGCAAGGCCGCGAAGCCGGCGGCCACGAAGGCTCCGAACCACAGGTCGATCGTCGTTCTTTCCATCTGTTTTTTCCCGCGAGCGTTTGCGCCTAGGTCCCGCCCCGCAGCATCAGCGAGGTGAGGATGAGGTCCAGCGCGAGGATGGTGAGCGCCGAGCTCACCACGGTGCGGGTCGTCGCCCGCGAGACGCCTTCCGCAGTGGGCGGCGCGTCGTACCCCTCGAAGGTGGCGATGACGGTGATGGCGATGCCGAACACGAAGCTCTTCACCATTCCGTTCAGCACATCATACCGGAAGTCCACCGACGACTGCATTTGCGACCAGAAGGCCCCGTTGTCCACGCCGATCAGCACCACCGCGACGATGTAGCCGCCGAAGACGCCCATGCACTCGAAGAGCGCGGCGAGCATCGGCATCGAGATCACGCCCGCCCAGAAGCGCGGCGCGATGACGCGCGACATCGGCGACACCGCCATCATGTCCATGGCGGAGAGCTGCTCGGTCACCTTCATGAGCCCGATCTCCGCGGTGATCGCGGAGCCCGCACGCGAGGCGAAGAGCAGCGCCGCGACCACCGGCCCCAGCTCGCGCACGAGCGAAAGCGCGACCAGCACGCCGATCGATTCGGTGGCGCCGTACTTCTGCAGCGTCTCGTATCCCTGCAGGCCGAGCACCATGCCGACGAAGAGCCCGGAGACGACGATGATCACGAGCGAGAGCACGCCGCTGAAGTACACCTCGCGCATCACCAGGCGGAAGCGCTGCAGGCTCGTGCCCGAGGAGGCGAGCACCAGCGCGAAGAAGCGCGCCATCGACCCGGTGCGCCAGACGCCGTCGATCACGCGATGCCCGAGGGCCTGCACCGGGCGGCGCGCGCGCTCAAGCATGGCCCGCCCCCGGCGCGAGGCGCACATCGTGCTCGTACGGGTGCGCGGGATAGTGGAACGGGACCGGCCCCTCGAGCGCGCCCTGCACGAACTGGCGCACGTAGGGAACGTCGGAGCGGCGCATCGCCTCCGGCGTGCCTTCGGCGACGATCGCGCCGTCGGCGACCAGGTACACGTAGTCGACGATGCGCAGGCACTCGACCACGTCGTGCGAAACGACGATCGAGGTGGCGCCCAGCGCATCGTTGAGCTTCCTCATGAGCTCGCCGATCACCGCCATCGCGATCGGGTCGAGGCCGGCGAACGGCTCGTCGTACATCACCAGCAGGGGATCGAGCACCACCGCGCGCGCGAGGGCCACGCGCCGCGCCATGCCGCCGGAAAGCTCCGCGGGCATCAGGCGCTGCGCGCCGCGCATGCCGACCGCCTCGAGCTTCATCAGCACCAGGTCGCGCACGATGCGCTCGGGAAGCCCCGTGTGCTCGCGCACCGGGAAAGCGACGTTCTCGAAGACCGACATGTCGGTAAAGAGCGCGCCGAACTGGAAGAGCATCCCCATGCGCCGGCGCAGGTCGTAGAGGCGGCCGGGCTCCATCAGGCGCAGCGAACGGCCGGCGATGCGGACATCGCCGTCCGTGGGACGGAGCTGGCCGCCGATGAGCCGCAGGAGCGTCGTCTTGCCGCTGCCGGATGCGCCCATGATGGCGACCATGCGGCCGCGCGGCACCTTCAGCGTCACGCCCTCGAGGACGGCGCGCCGGCCGGCGGCGTACGAAAAGTTGACCGACCGCACATCGACCAGGGCTTCTTCGGGCACTCGGAAAATCGCCGGGGAAAGGTTCGCATTTTATCAGCTTTGCCCGCGCGCCCTCCCCTATAATCCCCGCGTGCATCGATGCGCGCATATGCCGGAGGAGCGCGACGCGCCATGACCAGGCCGCGCCTGCTGCTCGTGGACGACGACCCGCTGATCGGGGAAAGCCTGTCGTTCGCGCTCGCGCGGGACTACGAGGTGGCGCACGCCGAGGACCGCGCATCCGCGATCGCCATCCTTCGCAGCGGGCTGGTGCCGGAGCTGGCGCTCATCGACCTGGGCCTTCCGCCGGTGCAGAACCTTCCCAACGAGGGATTCAAGCTGATCGGCGACCTCCTCGCGCACGCCCCGCAGGTTCGCATCGTGGTGCTCACCGGGCAGAACGAGGAATCGAACGCACGCCGCGCGCGCGCCCTGGGCGCCGCCGATTTCGTGCCCAAGCCGTGCGAGCCGGAGGTGCTGCGCAAGGCGCTCGCGCGCGCGCTCGGCGCGCAGGAGATCGACCGCCGCGAGGACGAAGGCGCGCACACCCTGATCGGCGAGAGCCCGCCGCTGCGCCGGCTGAGGAGCCAGATCGACCTCTACGCCGCCTCCTCCTTCCCGGCGCTCATCGAAGGCGAATCGGGAAGCGGCAAGGAGCGCGTCGCCTTCGCGCTGCACCACCTGAGCCCGCGCGGGCGCGAGCCGTTCCTCGCGCTCAACTGCGCGGCGATCTCGCCCACGCTGGTCGAGCCGACGCTCTTCGGCTACGCGCGCGGCGCCTTCACCGGCGCGCAGCAGGCGAAGTCCGGCTATTTCGAGGATGCCGGCGAGGGCACGCTCTTCCTCGACGAGATCGGCGAGCTGCCCGCGGACCTCCAGCCGAAGCTGCTGCGGGTGCTGGAGAACGGCGAGTACCAGCGCGTGGGCGAGACGCAGACGCGGGTGAGCCGCGCGCGCATCGTCGCCGCGACCAACCGCGACCTGCGCGAGGAAGTGCGCGCCGGACGCTTCCGCTCGGACCTCTACCACCGCCTCTCGGTCTTCGAGCTCGCGGTGCCGCCGCTGCGCGAGCTCGGCGAGGACCGCATGCGGCTCCTCGACCACTATCGCGCGATCTTCGCCGCGAAGACCGCCGGCCAGCCCTTCGAGCTCGACGACAAGGCGCGCGCGCGATGGCTCGCCTACGGATTCCCGGGCAACGTGCGCGAGCTGAAGAACATCGTGATCCGGCTCACCACCAAGTACGCCGGCTACACGGTCGGGCTCGCCGAGCTGGAGGCGGAGCTCGCGCCCGCTAGCGAGGCGGCGCCGCTCGATCCGGTCGCGCGCGCCCGCGCCGAGCTGCTCTCGGGCGAGCCGTTCAGCCTGGATGCGGTGCTGCGGGGCGTGGAGCAGGCCTACCTCGACGCCGCCCTCGAGATCGCCAACGGCAACATGACCCAGGCCGCCAGGCTCCTCGGCGTCTCGCGCACCACCTTGTACGGAAGACTGGAGGCCGCGGGACGATCGGGTGCTAAACTGGGCGCCTCCGATCCGGGCGAGGCGCGGGGCTGACCAACACGCACAACAAACGCCGCCGGCCCGCTGACCCACCATGACGATGTACCTCGAACACTTCGGGCTGCGCGAGGCGCCGTTCCGCATCACGCCGCATACCGAGTTCTTCTTCTCGGGCGCCAACCGCGGCGCGACCCTCGAGGCGCTGATGTACGCCATCACCGCGGGCGAGGGCATGGTGAAGGTGACGGGCGAGGTCGGCAGCGGCAAGACCATGCTCTGCCGCGTGCTGATGGAGCGCCTGCCCGAGACGGTGGAGACGATCTACCTCGCGGTGCCCAGCCTCACTCGCGACGAGATGCTGGCCGCGATCGCCGCCGACCTCGAGGTGGAATCGGCCGGCTCCAATACGACGAAGCTGCTGCGCGCGCTGCAGGAGCGCCTGATCGAGATCCACGCCGGCGGCCGCCAGGTGGTCGCGCTGATCGACGAGGCGCACGCGATGCCGCTCGCGACGCTCGAGGAGATCCGCCTCCTCTCGAACCTCGAGACCGGCAAGGAGAAGCTGCTGCAGATCGTGCTCTTCGGGCAGCCGGAGCTCGACCAGCACCTGGCGCTGCCGCACATGCGCCAGCTGAAGGAACGCATCACCCACAGCTTCGCGCTCGCGCCGCTGCCCGACCGCGAGGTGCGCGACTACGTGGGCTTCCGCCTGCGCGCCGCCGGCTACCATGGCCCGGACCTCTTCGGCGACGAGGCGCTGCGGCTGATCGCGGAAGCCTCCGAAGGGCTCACGCGGCGCATCAACATCTACGCCGACAAGACGCTGCTCGCCGCCTTCGCCGCGGGCACCCATACGGTGAGCGCCGACCATGCGCGCGCCGCGATCAGCGATACGCAGATCGTCGTGAGCCGGCGCGCATCGCCGCGGCGGCTGGCGGCGGCTTTCGCCGGCGTGCTGGCGCTCGGCGCGGCGCTCGGGTTCGGCGTCGCGCAAGTGCTAGCGCCGACGCCCGCCGCGCCGCATTCCACGGCGCTCGCCACTGCCGCCGAGCCGGCCGCCGCACCCGCTGCGGCGCCCGCGCCGGCAGCGGCACCGGCCGCATCGGCCCCGAATGCCGCGCCGCCGCAGGCGACCGCCGTTCCCGTGGCCGCGATCGGCACTGCGCCCGCTTCCTCCGCGCCCCTGGCGACGGCCACCGCCGCGCCGCCCGCCGGCCTTTCGGTGGATCCGCTGAGCCTGCGCATCGCCGCGGGACGAGACCTGCTGGCGGACGCGAGCGCCGCGGGCTATGCGGTGCAGCTGATGGTGACCGATGCGCAGGATCGCGCCTACCTCGCAAGCTACCTCGCCGAGGCGGGCAAGGCGATTGGCGCGGAACGCCTCTACGTCGTCCCCACGCCGGGCGCGGACGGCCAGCGCGTCGGCGTGCTGTTCGGCCCCTTCCAGGATCGCGACGCCGCCGGCAACGCGCTCGCGGCGCTTCCGGCGAGCCTGCGCCAGTTCCGACCGTTCGTGCGCTCGCTGGAAGGCGTGCGCGACGACGCGCGGCGCGCGACGCACTCGTGACCCCTACATCGATTCGCGGGCGGGGAATACCCCCCGTTCCGCGGAGGATTTTTCATTGCGTTTGAGGCGCGAAAACGATATAAAGAACGCGGAGAGGGTTCTTTTCAGAAAACAAACACTTACGGAACATTCCTGCATGCGTTTCCCCGCTGCCGCGCCGTGGTTGGCGTTCGCCCTGGCGCTCGCAGCCTGTGGCACGCGTCCGATCGCGCAATCGGACGCGCACCTCCAGCCCGAAGCCACGCGCGCCGAGGTGATCCCGGCGCCGGTGCGGGCCGTGCCGTTGCCGCCCGCGCCGCGGGCGCGCGAGCCGGAGATCCGCTACTCCGTGGTGGTCGTGAACCAGCCGGTGCGCGACGTCCTGCTCGCGATGGCGCGCGAGACGAAGATCAACTTCGACATCGATTCCTCGATCGAGGGGACGGTGACGCTCAACGCCATCGACCAGACGCTGAAGCAGATCCTCACGCGCATGGCGCGGCAGGTCGACATGCGCTGGGAGCAGCACGGCGAGACGATCTCGGTCACGCGCGATACGCCCTACCTGCAGAACTACCACGTCGATTACGTGAACATGTCGCGCGACGTGAGCGAGACCGTGGGCATCGCGACGCAGGTGATCTCCGGCTCGGTCGCGGGCTCCACCGCCCAGGGCTCGAGCGGCGCGAACAATTCGACGCTCACCATCACCAACACGGCGAAGAACCGTTTCTGGGAGACGCTCGAGAGGAACATCAAGGACCTGCTGCGCGAGACCGACAAGCTGCTTCCGGAAGGCAGCAGCGAGACGATCGTGCAGACGCGCGGCCAGACGCAGAGCGCTTCGAGCCAGGGACGCACCACCAGCCGTGCGCGCAACGCGGCCGCGGGTGCAACCGCCACCACCACGACGCCGGGCGAGAGCGCGCAGACGCAGCAGGGCGAGACCACCGAGCAGCGCCTCACCTTCCGCGAGGCCGCCTCGGTGATCGTGAACCCGGAGACGGGCATCGTCACGGTGCGCGCCACCTCGCGCCAGCAGGAGAAGGTGCGTGAGTTCCTGCAGCAGGTGGCGGGCGCCTCCAAGCGCCAGGTGATGATCGAGGCAACGGTGGTCGAGGTGGTGCTGAACGACAACTACCAGGCGGGAATCGACTGGTCGGCGCTCGGCATCAACGGCCTGGGCTACAGCTTCACGCAGGCGTTCACCGGGCCGGACCTGCCCACCAATCCGCTGCGCCTCAACACTTCCGCGTTCACCATCCACTACAAGAACCCGAACGCGGCGGTGGGCGGATCGATCCAGAGCACGGTGAAGCTGCTCGACTCCTTCGGGCGCACGCGCGTGCTCTCGAGCCCCAAGCTCATGGTGCTCAACAACCAGACGGCGATGCTGAAGGTGGTGGACAACCAGGTGTACTTCACGGTGAAGGCGGACACCGTGACCAACCAGACCACCTCCACCACGACTTTCACCACCACGCAGAACGTGGTCCCGGTGGGCTTCATCATGAACGTGACGCCGCAGATCAGCGAGGGCGACATGGTGACGCTCGACGTGCGGCCCACCGTGACGCGCATCATCGGCAACGTCGCCGACCCGAATCCGTCGCTCGCCGCGGCGAACATCACGAGCTTGATCCCGGTCACGCAGACGCGCGAGATGGAAAGCGTGCTGAAGATCGGCAGCGGCCAGACGGCGGTCCTCGGCGGCCTCATGCTCGACAGCTTCGAAGGCGCGCGCGAGGGCCTGCCGATCGCCTCGCGCATCCCCGTGGTCGGGGACTTCTTCAGCAATCGCAACGACCTCGCGAAGAAATCCGAGCTGGTGATCTTCATCCGCCCGGTGGTGGTGCGCGAGGCGAGCATCGAGGGCGACCTCGCCGCATACCGGCGCTACCTGCCCGATTCCGCCTTCTTCCGCGACACGCGCTCGCCGTTCCCGAAGGTGCAGAAGGAGTTCGATCGCATCGAGGAAGGCCGGCTGCCGCACGGCGACCCGGTGCCCGTGGTGCCCGAGCCGCCGCCGCCCGGGGGACGCTCGTGAGCCTGCTGCTGGATGCGCTGAAGCGCGCGGAGCAGGAAAAGCTCACGCGCCACCACGGCGATCGGGCGAGCGCCGAGCCCGCGGCGGTGCGCGCGGCCGCGCCCTCCGCGGCGGTGCTCGAGCTGCAGCCGCTCGGCGCGGGCGCCGCGGCGGCTTCCGGCTCCCGCGCGGAGGCCGCGAACGCGCAAGCGGCGCAAGCCCAGGCGGTCTTCAAGGCGAAGGCCGCGCCCGCGGCGCCGCGCAATCGCCGCATCGTGCTCATCGCCGCCGCCGCCGCGATCGCGATCCTGGTGGCCGGCGCGGGCGCGTACGTTTGGCACACATTGAGCGCACTCAAGCCGCGGCCGGTGGGCGTCGCGGTGCGTCTCCCGATCGCGGTGTCGCCGCCCGCCGCATCGACCGCGGGCGAAGCGAAGCCCGGTCCCGCCGGTGCAGCGGCCCTTGCGCCCGCCGCCGGCGCGGCCGCGGGCCTCGCGGCCGCATCGCCCGCGGCAGCCGCATCGCCTGCACCTTCACCGGCGCCGGCTTCCGCGACGCCCGGCGACGATGCGCCGAAGGCGGATGCGCAGCGCAGCGGCGCACCGGACCTGGCGGCGCTGCTTCGCAAGCCCCAGCCTCCCGCGAACCCGCCGGTGGAGCTCACGCGCACCGAAGACCCGCGCCCGCGCATCGCCCCGGACGTGCAGGCCGGCTACCAGGCGCTTCTCGCCGGCGACCTCGCCGCCGCGCGCGACCATTACGCGAAGACGCTCGCCGCCGATCCGACGAACCTCGATGCGCAGCTCGGCCTCGCCACCGTCGAGGCGCGCGCCGGCAACATCGCCGCGGCCGCGGCGGGCTACCGCCGCGCGCTCGACCTCGATCCGCGCAATCCCACGGCGCTCGCCGGGCTCGCGGCGCTGGCCGACCTCTCCCGCCCCGAGGCGACGGAGAACGCGCTGCGCGGCGAGATCGCGCGCTATCCCGAAAGCGCCGCGCTCGAGCTCACGCTCGGCAACCTCCTCGCCGCGCAGGGGCGCTGGGCCGAGGCGCAGGCCGCGTACTTCGAGGCGCAGCGCGCGCAGCCGGAGAACGCCGACGTCGCCTACAACCTCGCCGTGAGCCTCGATCACCTCGGGCAGCGGCGCGCCGCGGCGGACTTCTACCGCCGCGCGCTTCAGGCGCGCGCCCACGGCGCGGCGCAGTTCGACGCCGCGGCCGCCTCGCGCCGCCTCGCCGAGCTCGCGCGCTGAAGCCTCGATGGCGACCGTCCAGGCCACTCCGCTCTCGCAGATCCCGCTGGGCCAGACGCTGCTCGGCAAGGGCATCATCAGCCAGGACCAGCTGAACATCGCGTTGACCGAGCAGAAGCGCTTCAAGACGCCGCTCGGCAAGGTGCTGGTGACCCTCGGCTTCGTCACCGAGGCGACGATCCGCGACATCCTCTCCGAGACGCTGGGCCAGGTCTCCATCGACCTGGAGAGCACCATCGTCGACCCGGCGGCCCTCGCCCTGGTGCCCAAGGAGATGGCGCGCCGCTACCACGTGCTGCCGGTGAGCTACGACGCGGAGAAGAAGCTGCTGCTGGTGGCGGTCTCCGATCCCTCGAACGTCGTGGCGCTCGACCAGATCCGCACCATCTCGCGCGAGGACCTGCGCATCGAGCAGGTGCTCGCCCGCGAGAGCGACATCACGATCGGCATCGAGCACCACTACGGCTTCGAGCTCTCGATCGACGGCATCCTGAACGAGATCGAGACCGGCGAGATCGACTACCAGTCGCTCGCCGCCGACTTCGACGAATACAGCCAGCCGGTGGTGCGCCTGGTCGACGCGCTCCTCAACGACGCGGTGAAGCGCAGCGCCTCCGACATCCACTTCGAGCCGGAGCAGGGGTTCCTGCGCATCCGCTACCGCATCGACGGCGTGCTGCGCCAGATCAGGAGCCTGCACAAGAACTACTGGGCGGCGATGGTGGTGCGCCTCAAGGTGATGAGCGGCATGAACATCGCCGAGACGCGCGCGCCGCAGGACGGGCGCATCTCGCTCATGCTCTCCGGGCACCAGGTGGACTTCCGCGTGTCGTCGCAGCCCACCACGCACGGCGAGAACATCGTGCTGAGGATCCTCGACCGCGACAAGGGCATCGTGCCGCTCGAGGAGCTGGGCCTGCACGCCGAGGACCTGAAGACCGTGAAGCTCATGCTCGCGCGCCCCGAGGGCATCATCCTCGTCACCGGCCCCACCGGCAGCGGCAAGACGACCACGCTCTACTCGGTCCTCAACTACATCAACACCGAGGGGGTGAACATCATGACCCTCGAGGACCCGGTCGAATACCCCATGGCGATGATCCGCCAGACCTCGGTGAACGAGGTGGTGAAGCTCGACTTCGCCTCGGGCGTGCGCTCGATGATGCGCCAGGACCCGGACGTGATCCTGGTGGGCGAGGTGCGCGACCAGGAGACCGCCGAGATGGCCTTCCGCGCCGCCAT
>JAICTR010000329.1 GCA_025936275.1 Burkholderiales bacterium | reverse complement strand
GCCGTTCTCGTTGCGGATCAGCAGGGCCACCGGCTTCTTCGGATCGAGCTTCGCGAGCGCGTCGTTGAAGGACTTCACGCTCGTGATGTCGGTGTTGTTCACGCGCAGGATCACGTCGCCCTGCTGGATGCCGGCATTCGCCGCCGGCCCCTCCGCCGTCTCGACCGCGACGCCGCCCGGAAGCTTCAGCGCCTTCTTCTGCTCCGCCGGGATGTCCACCACCGCGAGCCCGAGCTTGCCCGGCTTCGCCGCCTCGGACTTGGGCTGGCTCGACGTCGCCTGCGCCGCCTCGTCCTGGTCCTTGAACTCCGTCACGGTGAGCGAGGTCTCGCGCGGCTTGCCGTCGTGCCACACGCTGAGGCGCACCTTGGTGCCCGGCTTCATGCCGCGGATGGTGCGCGAAAGCTCGGAGGAGCCTTCCACCGGCCGGCCATCGATCTTGAGGATGATGTCGCCGGGCTGCAGCCCCGCCTTCGCCGCGGGCGATCCTTCCTCGACGTTGAGCACCGCGGCGCCCTGGGGCTTGCCCAGGCCGAGGCTCTCGGCGAGGTCGCGGTTCACGTTGGTGATCCCGACCCCGATCCGCCCACGCGTGACGTGGCCGCTCTTCATGAGCTGCTCGGCGACCCCGTACGCGTAGTCGATCGGGATCGCGAACGAGATGCCGGCGAAGGCGCCGGTGCGCGAGAAGATCTGCGAGTTGATGCCGACCACCTCGCCGCGCATGTTGAGGAGCGGTCCGCCGGAGTTGCCGGGGTTCACGGCGACGTCGGTCTGGATGAACGGCACCGCATCGAGGTTCGGGTCCTGCACCAGGTTCTCGCGGCTGGTCGCGCTCACGATCCCCGCGGTGACGGTGTTGGCGAAGCCGTAGGGCGAGCCGATCGCGATCACCCATTCGCCGGTGCGCAGCTTGTTCGAGTCGCCGATCTTCACCGTCGGGAGGTTGGCCGCCTCGACCTTGATCACCGCCACGTCGCTTCGCGAATCGGCGCCGATCACCTTCGCCTTGAGCTCGCGCTTGTCGGTGAGACGGACCTTGATCTCCTCGGCGTTCTCGACCACGTGCGCGTTGGTGACGATGTAGCCGTCCGAGGAGACGATGAATCCCGAGCCCAGGCCGAACGGACGCAACGGCCCCTTGGGGGCCTTCTCGCCGCCCTTGCCGCCCGGTTGCTGCTGGCGCTGCTCCGGCGGCATGAAGCGCTTGAAGAACTCGTAGAAGGGATCATCCTCGGAGAGCCCCGGGATGCCCTGCTGGCGCGGCATGCGCGTCTCGGTGTTGATGTTCACGATCGCCGGACCGTACTTCTCGACGAGGTCGGCGAAATCCGGCAGCACCTGCGCCTGTGCGCCGGGCGTGCTCGGCGTGTTGTGCGGGTTTCCCGGCCGCGCCTGCGCGTGGGCGGCGCCCGTGCCGAATGCGAGCAGTGCGCCGAAAAGGAGGGCCTGCAATCGGTTCATGATCTGGATCCTGTCGTTATGGGGACGTAGCCGGGTGGCCCGTCCCGCTGAGATGGGATTGGAAGTAGGAAATTCCAGAGGACGGATGGTAAGGGGAAATCAGGGGCGGTGCGCCACGCTCGCCGCCACCTGCTCGGCGGTTGCGAGCGGAACCTCGCCCAGCACCGTCACCAGCTGGTCGCCCATCGGCCGCGCGAAGAAGGTGGTCGTGCCATCCTCGCTCGAGGCCTCGCGCGTGCGCGTGGGCGCGCCATTGGGCTCGACGAATACCGAAAGGCTCGCCAGCCCGTCGCTGTAGATCAGCTGCGACACCGGGTGCGGCCGGCCCGGAAGCGTGCGGCGCAGCTCGGTCATCTTCTCGAATCCGGCCGGAAGCTTCTCCACCGTCCATCCGGTATCGACGCCCTTCGCTTCCTCGCGCGGCCTGGCGTCGGTGATCCACTGCTTCACGCGCGCCTCGAAGATCGACTTCACGTCGCCGCGCGCGACGTGCGGCCCGAGCTTGAGGTCCGTGAACGTGTACTGCTCGAGCACCTGTCCCTGCAGGCTCATGGTGCGCGCGCGCACCACGAGCCCCGTGCCCACCTCGGAGCAAAGCCGCTCGGGGAACCGCTTCGCGTCGCGCGGCTCGAGGAGGATCCAGCGGCAGTCGTAGCCCAGCACATGCTCGACGTTGCCGAGCTTCACGTCGTAGCTCTGGCCGATCACCTCGGCGGGCGCACGGAAGAGCGAGGGGAAGAAACGCGCGTTGACGCGCCGGTCGAGGCGCACCGTCTTCGCGTCCGGGTAGTAGCAGAACATCTCGTCGTCGCGGCGCACGATCTCGTAGGGCGGGCCGTCGAGCGCCTCGATGCGCTCGTGCTCCTGGCCGTCGGTCTTCACGTGCGTGACGCGGATGGTGGACATCCGCTCGCCGTTGGTGTGGACGAAGGTTCCCGCGTACGAGGCGTTGCGCGCGGCATCCGCGGCACGCTGCAGCCACCCCAGCGCGTCGTCCGGCGGCGCGGCATATGCGGCGCAGGCGAAACCCGTGACCAGCACGGGAAGCCAGCGGCGGCCGCCCGCCGCGGCGAGGGAGACCGTCATCGAGCCGGCAGGGGCGTCGTGTTGGTGACGGGGCGGTAGAGGTCCGGCGACGGCACCTGGCGATGCGCGACCAGGTACTCCTGCACGTTGAGCGCGGGCGCCTGCACGACGGTCGCGGTGCTCGCCACCGGCTGCAGCGACGAATTGGTGGTGGTCTTCGCCACCACCGGGACCGGCGCCGGGCTTCCGCCCTGCGATCCGATCCATCCCACCACGCCGACGGTCGCGAGGGAGGCCGCCGCGGCGAGCGCCACGCGCGTGAAGGAGATCGCGGTCCGCTTGCGCGGTGCGAGCACCGTGGGCTGCGCCTCGAGCTTCTCGAACATCGCGGTGGGCATCGCGAGGCTCGCCGGTGCGCGCCCGCGCAGCGATTCTCCGATGGCGTGGTAGAGGTACCAGGTGCGCTTCCGGTCCTCGTCCCCGCAACAAGCGCGCAGCGCGCGATCGGCCTCGGGGCCGTCCAGCTCGCCATCCATCAGCGAGGAGATATCCTGTGTCATTTCCTGCTCCTGTTCACTAGGGCCTCACACTCTTCGGTGCAGGCCTTCTGACTGCTCGAGGGGTTGCTGCCCCGGGTGTGTCGTTATTACCAGCGTTTATCCTTGGTCGTTCCGAGCTGCGGCCGGAGCTTCTCCGCCACGGCCTCGCGCGCCCGGAAGATGCGCGACCGGACGGTGCCGATCGGGCAATTCATGATCTGTGCGATCTCCTCGTAGGAGAGCCCGTCCAGCTCGCGCAGCGTGATCGCGGTGCGCAGCTCCTCCGGGAGCGCGCCGATGGCGTCGTTCACGGTTTGCGCGATCTGCTTGCTCGCGAGCTCGCTTTCGGGCGTGTTGATGTCCCTCAGGCCGGCCGCGTCCTCGAAGCCCTCGGCCTCCTCGCTATCGAACTCGGTGGAGGTGGGCGCACGCCGGCCCAGCGCGATGAGGTAGTTCTTCGCCGTGTTGATGCCGATGCGGTAGAGCCAGGTGTAGAACGCGCTGTCGCCGCGGAAGTTGGGCAGCGCGCGATACGCCTTGATGAAGGCCTCCTGGGCCACGTCCTCGATCTCGGCCGGGTCGCGAATGACGCGCGACAGCAGGCGCTCGAGCT
>JAICTR010000347.1 GCA_025936275.1 Burkholderiales bacterium | reverse complement strand
GGCGATGGTCTCCACGGGAGCGCCGGTCTTCGCGTACTCCTCCTTGTACTTGGGATCGTCGAACACCTGGCGCGAGGTCTTCTCGAGGATCGCGAACTTGTCGGGCGACTTCTCGATGAAGTCCGTGTGCACGGCCCACGAGCGCGAGGAGGGGAGCGCCGGGATCTTCGTGCCCGCGACCTTGTTCACCGACGGGGCATCGGTGTATTTCGCCATCTTGTGCTCGTCGTTGAAGATGCCGATCACCTTGAGGGTCTGGTCCTGCACGATGACGCCCGCGATCGGGAGCGCCCCGATATCGCATTCGCCGTTCAGCACGGCGATGCTCGTGGGATGCCCGCCGCCGTAGGGCACGAGGTTGAACTTGGCCCCGGTGGCCTTCGCGAGCGAGAGCATGCCGATGGACGCCGGGTGCGGAAGCCGGCTCACGGCGACGTTCAGCGTGCGCTTCTTCGCCTCGTCGATCGCCTGCTGCAGCGTCTGGATCTTGCCCTTCTTCGACGTGAACACGATGCTGTCGTCGATGTCGGTGCGGCAGAAGTACTGGTAGTCCTGCGGGAACTTGTAGTTCGGGCTCTGCAGCACGTACATGATCATCTCCGGCCCCATGTTGCCGAAGAGAAGGTGCATGCCGTCGTGCGGCATCTTGTGGATGAAGGTCTCGTAGCCCACCTGCCCCGCCGCGCCGCGCATGAACTGGTACTCGAAGTGCGTGCCGAGGAGCGGCCCCCAGAAATCGTCGAACGTGCGCGCCAGGCGATCGGCCGCGCCGCCCTGCCCGGTGGGGATGATCACGTGCATCCGGTCGGACGGAAACTTGTCCGCCGCGAAGCCGAAGGGAACCTGCGAAAGTGCTGCTGCGCCGAGCGCGCCGCGCAAAAGACGACGCCGCATGATCGAATGCGTCATTCGAGTCTCCTCCTCGTGGTTTGTGGCCGATTATTCACGACCGCTCGCAAGCTTGGCAACAGGAAAGAACGGGATTCCATATAAGGGAACAGGGTTCTTGTGTCTCCTCTTCCCTTGGGAGGGGCCTGCCAAAGTTCTCCCTCTCCCTTGGGAGAGGGCCGGGGAGAGGGTCGTATCATCGAGGTGTACGGACAAGAAAGGATTTCCATGCAACCTCGCCTGAATCTCATGAAGGTCGCCCCGGACGCGATGAAAGCGATGCGCGGCGTGCAGGACTACGTCGATGCGAGCGGCCTGGAGCACGCGCTCCTCGAGCTGGTGAAGATGCGCGCCTCGCAGGTGAACGGCTGCGCGTTCTGCCTCGACATGCACTCGAAGGACGCGCGCGCCGCCGGCGAGACCGAGCAGCGGCTGTACCTGCTGGATGCCTGGCGCGAGGCGCCGTTCTACTCGCCGCGCGAGCGCGCGGCGCTCGCGTGGACCGAGGCCCTCACGCTGGTCGCGCAAACGCACGCGCCCGACGAGGCCTACGAGGAAGCGCGCGCGCAGTTCTCCGAGCAGGAGCTCGCCGCGCTCACGATGGCGATCGTCGCCATCAACGGCTGGAACCGGATCGCGATCGGCTTTCGCTCGCCGCCCGGGCACTACCAGCCGGCGAAGGCGAAGGCCTCCGCCGGCTGAAGGATCGCGCCGCCGCTCAGTCGGTGAGCTGGATGTTGCGCTCGGCGACGAGCTGCTTCATGCGTGCGATCTCGCCCTTGATCTGCGCCTTGAACTCGGCGGAGCTGTTGCCCACCGGGCGCGCGCCGACCTTCTCGAGGCGCTCGCGAAGGCCCGGATCGGCCATCACCTTCTTCATCGCCGCGTCGAGGCGCGCGAGCACCGCGGGCGGGAGCTTGCCGGGCGCGAGGAGGCCGTACCACGCCTCGTCGGTGAAGCCCTTCATGCCCGCCTCCTCCATCGTCATCACGTCGTAGCCGGGAATGCGCTTCGGCGAGATCACGCCGATCGCGCGCATGCGCCCGCTGTCGATGTACGCCTTGGACGAGGGGAACTGGTCGAAGAGGCTGTCGATCTGGCCGCCCATCACGTCCTGCATCGCGGGTCCCGAGCCCTTGTAGGGCACGTGCACCATCTTCACGCCAGCCGCGGCCTGGAACGACTCGCCCAGCATGTGGTTGATGCTGCCGATGCCGGAGGTGCCGAACGTGTACTTGCCCGGGTTCTTCTTCAGCACCGCGATGAACTCCTTCAGGTCCTTCGCGGGGAACTTCGGGTTGATCGCGATGATGTTCGGCATCGAGGCGATGTTGGTGACCGGCGCGAAGTCGTCGACGCTGTATTGCGGCTGCTTCTTGGTCGCGCCGTAGACGATCATGGTGCTCACGGTCGCGATGCCGAGCGTGTAGCCGTCCGGATTGGCGTTCTTGAGCTGCATCGTGCCGAGCGCGCCCGCGGCGCCGCCGACGTTCTCGACCACCACCGTCTGGCCGAGCTCGCGGCCCAGCGGCTCCGCGGCGAGGCGCGCGATGATGTCGGTGCTGCCGCCCGGCGCGAACGGGACGATGAGCTTGATCGGGTGCGTGGGCCAGTTCTGGGCGCAAGCGGTGGCGGCGGCGAGGCTCGAGACGAGCGCCGCGAGGGCGACTTTCCAGCGTTTCAAGGGATCCTCCGGGGGGCGTGGGTTGTGGAGCGCCGGGGATAGTGCCTTGCAATCGCGCGCGTGGCAACCGTCCGCGCGGCGCAGCGCGCGATCCGGCGCGCGCTAGTTCGATTGCAAGCGCAGGCGCAGCGGCCAGGGACGCGTGCCCGGCACCGCGCGCGGCGCGATGCGCAGCTCGTAGCTCACCTCCACCGGCGCGAGGCTGCGCAGGCGGCGATCGGGCGGCATCTGCATCACGTTCGAAGCACCCGACGCTTCCACCGGCATGCCCAGCCCCTCGAGGCGGAAACCGGAGAACGCCGGATCGTCCAGGCGCGCGGCGAGGACGTAGCCGCGCGGATCGTTCACCACCAGCTCGAGGCGCGCCTTCACGCGCACGTAGCCGCGCGCCACGTCTTCCGCGGTGATCGCGATGGCGGGCGGCGTGTCGAGCTCGCGCAGGCGAGCGACGCGCGGGATGCGGATCGCGAAATCGATCGAGGCCTTCGCCGACTGCAGCCCCGTGCCGCTCGCGACCGAGGAGTTGGCGCGGGAGGCGCCGGAGAAGGCGATGAGGAGGAGCGCGGCGGTGAGTGCGGTAGCGGTTTTCATGGAGCCCATGTTCGGCCGCGCGGCGCTGCGCGCCCATCGGGATTTCCCCTTCGCGCGGACCGCCAAAAACCCGAGGGATGCCGCGGGAAAACCTCAGGGAGCCGGAGAGGCTCCCGTACGCACACGCTGGATCGCGCGCTCGAGCGCCGCGAGGTCCGCCTTCGCCACGGCGGCCGCGACCGAAGGATCGAGCGGATGCCAGTCGCGGTCCCAGCGCACGCTCTCGGAGACGACGATGACCGGGAGGTCGGCGCGGATCGCGCGCACCTCGCGCGCGACCACGAGGCCCGAGGGGCC
>JAICTR010000079.1 GCA_025936275.1 Burkholderiales bacterium | reverse complement strand
GAGGCGGACGTGGCGCTCTTCCTGCGCGCGCTGAACGAGGGATTGCCGCAGGTTGCGCTCGCGCCGCTACGGCTCGCGACCAATTTCCGCTCGCAGGCGGGCCTCGTCGCGTGGGTGAACGACGCGTTTGCACGCGTGCTTCCCGCGCTCGTGGACGGCGACTCCGGTGCGGTTCCCCATGCGCCCTCGACCGCGCACCACCCGGCGCGTCCCGGCAGCGCCGTGCGGTGGCATCCGTTCGTGGGGCGCGACGCGGCGCGCGCGCGCGAGGCCGAGGCGCGCAAGGTCGCGCAGATCGCGCGCGACACGCTCGCTTCGGGATTGAGCGAGACGGTGGCGATCCTGGTGCGCACGCGCTCGCACCTCGACCGCATCGTGCCGGCGTTGAAGCAGGCCGATGTGCGCTTCCGCGCCGTGGACATCGAGCCGCTCGGTGCGCGTGCGGTGATCCAGGATCTGCTCGCCGTCACGCGCGCGCTGTCGCACCTCGGCGATCGCGTGGCGTGGCTCGCGCTCTTGCGCGCGCCGTGGTGCGCGCTCGGCGTGGTCGACCTGCACGCGCTCGCCGGCGGCGCCCCGGAGGAGGGACCGGCGCGAGGCACCGTATGGGAGCTGCTCCACGAGGGCGATCGGCTGGCGTTGCTCGCGCCCGATGCGCGCGAGCGCGTCGCGATGCTTCGTGATGCGCTCGCTCCCTTCGTCGCGAACCGCCTGCGCGGGAGCTTGCGCGAGCGGGTCGAAGGCGCGTGGCTCGCGCTCGGCGGCCCGGCTTGCGCGCCGGGCGAGAGCGACCTCGAGGATGCCGAGACCTTCTTCGGCGAGCTCGATCGCCTCGAGGAAGGCGGCGACATCGCCGATCCGGCGCGGCTCGAGGCGCACCTCGAGGATCTCTTCGCCGCGCCCGATGCGGCCGAAGAAGCGCGCGTGCAGGTGATGACGATCCACAAGTCGAAGGGGCTCGAGTTCGGCACGGTGATCGTGCCCGGCCTCGACCGCGCGCCGCGCGCGGGGGAGCGTCCGCTCTTCGCCTGGAAGTCGCGCGCCGACGGGACGCTCATGATGGCGCCGGTGCGCGCCGCGGGCGAGACGCGCGATCTGGCTTACGACTATCTGCTCGCGCTCGACGAGGCCGCCGCGGGCCACGAGCTGGAGCGGCTGCTCTATGTCGCGGCGACGCGCGCCGTGCATCGGCTGCACCTCCTCGGCTTCGCCGGCGTCGACGAGAAGGCGACGCCGCCGCAGCTGCGCGTTCCCGCGCCGCGCTCGCTGCTGGGCAAGGCCTGGTGCGTGGCGCGCGACGAGTTCCAGCGAGCGCTCGCGGGCGCCGACCTCGTGCCCGCGGGCGAGCGCGCGCAGCGCGCGCCGGCGAACGAGCTGCGCGTGCTCTCGCCCGCCGCGCGCCGGGTGCTGGTGCCGAGCCCCGCGTGGAAGGCGCTTCCCGTGCCGTCGGAATCGCCGCCGCCGCTCGAGTTCTCCTGGGCCGGCGAAACCGCGCGCCATGTCGGCATCGTCGCGCACGCCTGGCTGCAGCGCATCGCGCAGGACGGCGTGGAGCGCTGGAGCGCGGCGCGCGTCGCGGCGCTCGAAGGGCGCGTGACTCGGGAGCTCGCGCGTTGCGGCATCCCGCCCGACGAGCGCGGCGCGGCGTGCGCGAAGGTATTGCGCGCGCTCGCCGGCGCGATCGCGGACGAGCGGGGACGTTGGCTGCTGCGCGAGCGGCCCGGCGCGCGTTCCGAATACCGCCTGCGGCTCGCGGGCCCCGAAGGGGTGCGCCTGGTGGTGATCGACCGCACGTTCGTCGAGGACGGCCGCCGCTGGATCGTCGACTACAAGACCGGCGAGCACGAGGGCGCGGAGCCGGAGCGCTTCCTCGACCGCGAGCTCGAGCGCTATCGCGCGCAGCTGCTGGGCTATGCCGCGGCGTTCCCGGGCGAGCCGGTGGCGCTCGGGCTCTACTTCCCCCTCATGAAGGGCTGGCGCGAGGTCTGAGCGCGGGCTACGCGCCGCGCAGCTTCTCGACCGCGGCGCGCAGCTCCGCCACCTCGCGCTGCAGCTCGGCGAGCGTCGCCTTGATCGCGTCGATCTCGCCCGGTGCCGCGACTTCGCGGGACGCCGCGACAGGCGGGGCGAGCGGCACCGCGGGCTCGCCCGAGAGCAGATGCGCCCAGCGTGCCTCGCGCGCGCCCGGTGCGCGCGCGAGCTCGCGCACCAGCGGGCGTTCCGCGAGCTCGTGCAGGAAGCCTTCCACGGCGAGGATGTCGCCGAACTTGTGCAGCCGCTCGCTGTTGATGCGCAGCTCCCCCGCGGTCTGCGGCCCGCGCAGGAAGAGCACCGCGAGGAGCGCCACCGATTGCGGCGGGATCGCGAGCACCTTGCCGACGTTCTGCGCGTAGCGCATGGCGCGCCCGCCGCTCGACTCCACGACCAGCGAGAGCGATCGCAGCCGATCGACCGCCGCCTGCACCTCCGCCTCCGGGGCCTCGATCACGGGATCGCGGCTCGTCTTCTGGTTGCAGCCGGAGACGAGCGCGTTGAGCGTGAGCGGATAGGTGTCGGGGACGGTGTGCTGCTTCTCCACGAGGACGCCCAGCACGCGCGCCTCGAGGAGCGAGAGCTCCGGCAGCGCCGCGCTCAGAGGCGCATCCCGCCGAAGAGGCCGATGAGGCCCATCACGATCAGGTACACCGCGACGATGTAGTTGAGGAGGCGCGGGATGATGAGGATCAGGATCCCGGCGACCAGCGAGATCAGCGGACCGAGGGCGACGTAGAGGTTCATGGAGTTCTCCCGGGCGACGTGCGGTTGCGGATCATTGCAGCCATTCGGCGAGGAGCGCGGTGAGGCGCTCCGGCTGCTCGAGGGGCACCATGTGGCCGCAATCCTCGATCACCTCGAGGCGCGACTTCGGGATGCCGTGCGCCAGCTCCTCGAGCCATTCGACCGGCATGATGCCATCGTTGCGACCGGCGACCACCAGCGTGGGGCAGGCGATCGCGCCGAGGTGCGGGCGGCTGTCGGGCCGCGCGATGATCGCGCGCTGCTGGCGCAGGAACCCTTCCTTGCCGGTGGCGAGCGCCATCTCGCTCATCTTGCCGATGAGTCCCACCTCTTTCAGGTGCTGCGGCGCGAGGAGCTTCGGGGCGAGCTGCGTCATCACGCCCGGGAAGTCGGTCTCGGCGAGCGCCATCAGGCGGCGGCGATTGGCGATCGATTCGGGCGTGTCGGGCCGCGCGTGCGTGGCGACGAGCGCGAGGCGCAGCACGCGCTCCGGGGCGCGGCGCATGAGCTCGAGCGCGACGTAGCCGCCCATCGAATGGCCGACCAAGGCGAATCGCTCCGCATCCGCCTGCTCGAGCACATCCTCCGCGAGGCTGCGTACGTTGTCCGAGGCGGTGAGGTCGGCGGCGCGGCAGCGCGCGACTTGAGCGAGGCCGTGGAACTGGTGCTCGAAGACGTCGGCATCCTCGAGCAGGCCGGGAAGGAAGAGGAGGGGGGTCGGCGTCATGGGCGGGGGAGGGTTGGAGCCCGCCAGCGTAACCGAAGTTTCGCGACCCTCTCCCCGGCCCTCTCCCAAGGGAGAGGGAGTGCTTCGACCCTCTCCCCGGCCCTCTCCCAGGGGAGAGGGAGTGGTTCGACCCTCTCCCCGGCCCTCCCCCAAGGGGGAGGGAGAAAGGCGCGTCAGTAGCGCGGCACGGAGCGGCGCAGGAAGGCGTCGGCCTCGATGGCGCGGCGGTCGAGCTCCTCGGCGTAGCCGCGCTCCATCGCGGCGCCCAGGCGCTTCAGCCCGCGCGAGACGGCCGCGGCGCCCTTGGCGAACAACGCGCCGATGTAGGCTGCGCGCTCGAGGTTCGCATTGCGGATGTGCTGCTCGATGGGGGCGAAATCGGGGGAGATGTCGTAGCGGTTCATGTTGTTCCTCGTGGGATCTTTATGGGCCTCGGGTCTTGTCCTCGGCCCCGTGATGACAATATATTGGTCATGCTGCACTGCAACAACCGATTTGTTTTCCCCCGACAAAAGAGAAAAATTGACCCATGGCCCGTCCCGCTGAACGACTTCCGCCGCTGAACGCGCTGCGCGCCTTCGAGGCTGCCGCGCGCCTGCTGAGCTTCAAGAAGGCGGCGAAGGAGCTGCATGTCACGCCGGGAGCGGTGAGCCACCAGATCAAGCTCCTCGAGGATCACCTCGGCTTCGCGCTCTTCCGCCGCCTCACGCGCGCGCTCGAGCTCACCCCCGAGGCGCACGCGATGCTGCCCAAGGTGCGCGAGGGCCTCGAGAACCTCGCCGAGGCGGTGGAGCGCGTGCGCGCGCGCCAGGCCTCGTACGCGCTCACCGTGATGACGCCGCCCAACTTCGCGGCGCGCTGGCTGGTGCCGCGGCTCACGCGGTTCACCGAGCTGCAGCCGAAGGTGGAGCTGCACATCGCGAGCCGGCTCGCGATGATCGACGAGCGCGAGAACGGGCATCCCGCGGCGCTCCCCGCGGATACGCCGGAGGAGGCGCCGATCGTGATGGTGCGTTTCGGCGAGGGCCGCTATCCGGGCGGGCACGTGGACCAGCTCTTCTCGGCGGTGTACGTGCCGGTATGCAGCCCGAAGCTCCTCACCGGTGCCCACCCGTTGAGGAAGCCCGCCGACCTGCGCTTCCACACGCTGCTCCACGACCAGACCGTGGCCGAGGAAGGCGTGCGGCCGGATTGGCAGGATTGGTTCCAGGCGGTGGGCGTGGATGGCGTCGATGCCTCGCGGGGACCGAGCTTCAGCAACGCTTCGCTCGCGCTCGAGGCGGCGATCGAAGGCATGGGCGTCGCGCTCACCATGAAGCCGCTGGTGCGCTCCGAGATCCAGGCGAAGCGGCTGGTGGTGCCGTTCGATATCCCGGCGCCCGCCGCCTTCTCCTACTACCTCGTGACGCCGGAGGCGAGCGCGCAGAATCCCGCGGTCGCCGCATTTCGCGAATGGATCCTCGCCGAGACCGCGCCGGAGCGCGGGCGCGAGGCTAAAGCCACCCCACCCGTTTGAAGTTGCGGTAGAGGAGCCAGTCCGCGACGAGCATGAGGAGCAGCGCCGCGGGATAGCCGAAGAGCCAGTCGAGCTCCGGCATGTGCTTGAAGTTCATGCCCTCGATCCCGGCGACGAGCGTCGGCACGGCGATCAGCGCCGCGTAGGAGGCGAGGCGCTTGGTGACCTCGTTCTCCGCGAGCGTGATGAGCGAGAGGTTCACCGACATCGCGGTGCCCACCATGTCGCGCAAGCCGTCGAGCCCCTGGCTCACGCGCAACAGGTGGTCGTGGATGTCGCGGAAGTAGTCCTGCGTTCCCATGCAGACCTGCGGCACGCGCCCGCCGTAGAGGCGATGCGTCACCTCGATCAACGGCTCGACCGCGTGCCGCACCATCATCAGCTTGTGCTTGAGCTCGTAGAGCTGCTCGATGTTGGCCTGGGCCGTGGTGCCGGAGAAGATGCGCCGTTCGAGCTCCTCGAGCTCGACTTCCAGCGCGTCCACCACCGGAAAGTAGCGGTCGACGACGTTGTCCATGAGCGCGTAGAGCACGAAGCCCGAGCCGTGGCGCAGCAGCTCGGGCTCGCGCTCGGCGCGCTCGCGCACCGCGACGAATCCGTGCTCGGTGCCCTTGCGCACCGAGAGCACGTAGTTCGGGCCGGCGAAGATGCTGAGCTCGGCGACATCGACGTCGTCGTCGCGCAGCTCGACGATGTGCAGCACGGCGAACACCGAGTCGCCGTACTCCTCGATCTTCGGTCGCTGGTGGCCGTGGCTCGCGTCCTCGACCGCGAGCGGATGCAGGTCGAACTCGCCGCGCATCGTCTCGAGCTCGTCGTTGTCCGGATCCTTCAGCGCGACCCAGACGAACGCGCCCGGGCGCTTCAGGTAGTCGCTGATCTCCTCGACGCGGATGTCGGCGAGCTTGCGCCCCTCCTGGTAGGCCACGCAGTTGACGATCATCGATTCCCCTTCACGGACCGGCCGTGGGACGAGCGCCAGTGTAATCGAGTGATGTAAGCTTGACGCTTCCGCCGTGCGTTAGATCCCGCATGCATCCGGTGCGCCGCATCCTCCTCGCGTTCTCGCTCGCCTTCGCGCTGCTGGTCGGCCAGCAGGTGGCGGCGCTGCACGATCTCGGTCACGCGGTCGATCGCATCGCGCACAAGAGCCCGCTGCCCTTCGGCTCGACGTGCGACGAGTGCTTCGCTTGCGCGCAGCTTGCGGGCGCCGTGGGGGCCACGCTTCCCGCCATTCCGCCGGTGCTCCTGCCCGACGGCGCGCCGCGCGACACGGGCTGCGTCTCGGCCGCGCTCGCGCCGCGCTTCGCCTTCCTCTCGCGGGGACCCCCTCCCGCCCTCTGAGTCGTCGCCGCCGCGCCGTCGCACGCGCGGGCTTTTCCATCACGACCGGAGGTGCATCGTGCACAAACGCATGCTCGTCGCGGGCGCATCGGCGCTCGCATTGCTCGCGGGCCCGCCAGCGCGGGCCGCATCGGATGCGGATCTCGAGACGATCCGCACGCAGATCCAGGCGCTCAAGCAGGACTACGACGCGCGCATCCGCGCGCTGGAAGAACGGTTGAAGGCGGCAGAGGCGGATGCCGCACAGGCCAAGTCGCAGGCGGCCGCCATCGCGGCGGCCCCTGCCGCGCCAGCGGCTTCCGCTGCGCCTCCCACGCCGGCGAGCGCGACGCGCGGCCTCGCCGCTTTCAATCCCGCCATTTCCGCGATCCTGAACGGCCAATACGCCAACCTTTCACGCGATCCGCGTGAATGGCGCATGGCCGGATTCCTGCAGGGCGGCGAGGTCGGGCCGGGACGGCGCGGCTTCTCCCTCGGCGAATCGGAGCTCGGGTTCTCGGCGAACGTCGATCCGAAGTTCTCGGGCAACGTGATCGTCTCCCTCACGCCCGAGGACACCGTCTCCGTGGAAGAGGCGTACGGGATCTTCAAGGGCGCCCCGGCCGGCATCGTGCCGAAGTTCGGCCGCTTCTTCTCGGGGCTGGGCTACCTCAACGAGCAGCACGCGCACGTCTGGGACTTCACCGACGCGCCGCTCGCCTACCAGGCGTTCCTCGGTGGGCAATACCAGCAGAACGGCGTGCAGGCGACGTGGGTCGCGCCGACCGATCGCTTCCTCGAGTTGGGCGCGGAGGTGGGCAACGGCGACTCGTTTCCGGGAACGCCGCGCGACAAGAACGGCGCGGGCGACGCGGTGCTCTTCGCGCGCACCGGCGGAGACGTGGGTGACAGCCACAGCTGGCAGGCGGGCGTCTCCTACCTGCGCACCGGCTCGCGATCGCGCGAGGACGACGTGAGCGACCTCCTCGGCGCCGATGCGGCCCTGCGGTTCACCGGGCACAGCCGGCTGTGGAACGCGAGCTTCGTCTGGAAGTGGGCGCCGCACGGCGATCCGCACTACCGCAACTTCAAGCTGCAGGGCGAGTACCTGTGGCGCCGGGAAGAAGGCGACCTGGACCTCGCCTCCGCCGGCGCCGCGAGCGGCTCGCCGTATTCGTCGCGGCAATCGGGCGCGTACCTGCAGGCGATCTACCAGTTCATGCCGCTGTGGCGCTTCGGATTGCGCTACGACTGGCTCGATCCGGGCGATGTCGAGGGCGCCGGCGCGGCGGTGTTCCTCGCGTCGTCGTTCCATCCGCGGCGGGCGACGGCGATGGTCGACTGGACACCGTCGGAATTCAGCCGGGTGCGACTGCAGTTCGGCCGCGCGCAGTTGAGTCCCCTGTTCAGCGACAACGAGCTCTTCGTGCAGTACATCCTCAGCCTCGGCGCGCACGGCGCGCACATCTTCTAGGAGCGTCGATGCGATCGATCCTTCGCTTCATCGTCCTCGCGTGGCTCGGCACCGGCGCCGCGCACGCGTCCTTCAACATCTTCGCGACGGTTCCGGAATGGGGCGCGCTCGCGCAGGAGCTCGGCGGCGACAAGGTCCGCGTCTACACCGCGACCAGCCCGCTGCAGGACCCGCACCACGTGCAGGCGAAGCCCAGCCTCATCGCTCGGGCGCGCACCGCGGATCTCGTCGTGGCGACCGGCGCCGAGCTCGAGGTGGGATGGCTGCCGCTGGTCCTGCAGCAGGCGGGCAACGACAAGGTGCAGCCCGGCGCGCCCGGCTACTTCGAGGCAACTGCGTACGTGCCACTGCTCGGCAAGCCCACGCGCCTCGACCGCGCGGAAGGCGACGTGCATCCGCAGGGCGATCCGCACATCCAGGGCGACCCGCGCAACATCGCGCGCGTGGCCGAGGCGCTCGCGCAACGGCTCGCGCAGCTCGACCCAGGCAATGTGGCGTACTACCGCTCGCGCTACCAGGACTTCGCCGCGCGGTGGAGCGCGGCGATCGCGAAATGGCAGCAGGAAGCGGCACCGCTGCACGGCACCGCGGTCGTGGTGCAGCACAAGGGATTCACATACCTCGAGGCGTGGCTCGGACTGAAGGAGGTCGCGGCGCTCGAGCCGAAACCCGGCATGGAGCCCACGACGTCGCATCTCGCCGAGGTTCTCGCAACCTTGCAGCGCGAGCCTGCGAAGATGGTGCTCGTCGCGGCATATCAGAGCGACCAGGCCTCGCAATGGCTCGCGCAGCGAACGAAGATCCACGTCGTGAAGCTGCCGTTCACCGTCGGCGGCACCGATGCGGCGAAGGATCTCTTCTCGTTCTACGAGGACACCGTCCAGCGCCTCCTGAAAGGCGCGGCATGAGCCTCAGCGCGCTGGACCTGTCGATCCTCGTCCCGGCGTTTGCCGCGGGCCTCCTCGTCACCGCCACGCACGTGCCCCTCGGCACGCAGGTGCTCGCGCGGGGCATCGTCTTCATCGACCTCGCGATCGCGCAGATCGCGGGGTGCGGCGTGATCGTCGCCGATCGCCTCGGCTTTCCGGCGCAGGGCTTTGCCGTGCAGGTCGCCGCGTTCGTCGCCGCACTCGGCGGCGCGCTGCTCCTCACCTGGAGCGAGAAGGTGTGGCCCGACGTGCAGGAAGCGGTGATCGGCGTGGTGTTCGTCCTCGGCGCGACCGCGAGCGTGCTGCTGCTCGCCTCGAACCCGCACGGCAGCGAGCACCTGCGCGACCTGCTCGTGGGGCAGATCCTCTGGGCGAGCCCGGCGCGCCTCGCTTGGACCGCGTTGGTTTATGCCGCGGTGCTCGCGGCATGGTTCGGCTTCGGCGCGCGGATCGGCCGCGTCGGCTTCTACGTCCTCTTCGCTCTCACGGTGACGGCGTCGGTGCAGCTGGTCGGCCTCTACCTCGTGTTCGCGACGCTCATCGTGCCGCCGCTCGCGACGCGGCGGATGAAGCGCGGCCGATTGGCCGCCTCGTGGGCGATCGGGGTCGCGGGCTATGCCGCGGGATTGCTGCTCTCGACCGAGTTCGACCTGCCGAGCGGGGCGGTGATCGTATGGGCGCTCGCGGTCGCGGGGCTTGGCTGGTATCCAATGACGCGGCGCGTCAGGACCACTGCGCCGTCGCGTCCATCGTGATGGCGCCTTCGGCATCGCGCGTCCACAGGCGTGCCGAGCGATTCGCCTCGTCGGCCAAGCCGCAGGCCGTGAACGGCGCATTGTCGAAGAGCGGCCGCATGGCGCGGAACGCGTAGCGTCGCAGCAGCGCGTCGGGGCGG
>JAICTR010000500.1 GCA_025936275.1 Burkholderiales bacterium | reverse complement strand
TGCTGCTGGAGCGGCACTCGGCGAGCTGAGTCACCCTCTCCCCGGCCCTCTCCCAAGGGAGAGGGAGCGCGTAGTAGTAGCGGGTGAAAATCTGGTGGCGGCGCTCGTCGATGGCATCGGCGGCCTGCAGGACGATGCGTACCGGCTGCAGGGGGAGGGACCGCGCCGCGCGCCGTTCGAGGCCGTCCGCGATGCGATGCAGGCCGGTCGCGAGGGCGCGCAGCGTCGCGCAGGTCCACGGTGGGACGACGAGGGCGGCCATGGCGCGGGTCCTAGGCGGCGGCCCGCGCTTCGTGGATCTCGACGCTCGCGGATTGAAGCGCCTGCACCACCGTGCGGCCGCCGCGCAGCACCACCAGCGCCTCGCCCTCGGTCACGATGTGGTCGCGCCGATCGCCTTCCTGCGTGACCCACACGGCGCCGTGGCGCGGCACGATGCGCGTGCCTTCCGCGTCCACCAGCGTCATCACCTGTCCTTCCCGAAGCTCGAGCACCGGGGCGTTCACGAGCAGTTCCATAAAGCCTCCTTGATGGATGAGCCGGATGCATTCAAAATGGCTTCCGGATGCCGCCAGCTTCCCTCTGCGACGCGGCGGCCGCAAACGAATTCGGTGCATGACTTGCATGAGCCATGGGAATGGATAAACCGGCCCGCGACCTGCCGCCGCTGGACCTCCTGCGCGGCTTCGAATCGGCGGCGCGCCACCTAAGCTTCACGCGCGCCGCAGCCGAGCTCTTCCTCACGCAGTCCGCGGTGAGCCGGCAGATCCAGGCGCTCGAGGAGTTCCTGGGCGTCGCGCTTTTCGAGCGGCGCCACAAGGCGCTCGCGCTGAGCGCCGAGGGCCGCGCATACCTGCGCGCCATCGCACCCGCGCTGGAAGGTGTGCGCGAGGCGACGCGCGCGTTGCGCGAGACGCGCGGAGGCGCGCACGTGCTCACCGTCACCACCACGGTGTCCTTCGCCTCCATCTGGCTCGTGCCGCGGCTCGCGCACTGGCGCAAGGCCCATCCGGCGATCGACGTGCGCATCACCGCGACGCACGACGTGGTCGACATGGAGCGCATGGGCATCGACGTCGCGATCCGCGATTGCCCGCTGGATCGCGTGCCGGCGGGCGCGGTGCACCTCGCGAGCGAGCACCTGTCGCCGGTGTGCAGCCCCGCCTACTTGAAGGAGTCGCGCGCCGCGGGCAAGCCCCTGCGCAAGCCCGCGGACCTGCGCCACCACGTGCTGATCGCCTTCCACAGTCCCGTCGGACGCTTTCCGTGGCTCACCTGGCCGGTGTGGCTCGAGCCGCTGGGCGTCGAGGACTTCGTCCCGCACGCGACGCTCGCCTTCGACCAGTACGACCAGGTGCTGCAGGCCGCGGTGCACGGGCAGGGCATCGCGCTCGGGCGCATGACGCTCGCCGAGGGCTACATCCGCGAGGGAAAGCTCGTCGCGCTCTTCGGCCCGCCGACTTCACCGGGACGCGGCTTCCATGCGGTGACCTCGCCGCGAGCGGCCGGCAAGCCCGAGGCGCGCGAGTTCGTGGAATGGCTGCGCGAGGAGATCCGCCGCGATGCGCGGCACGCGCCGCGCGCGGCGAAGGTCAGTTGAGCGCGGCGGCGCGCGGCCCGGCGCGGCGCGAGTTGATGCGCGAATTGGCCGACACGTGCTGGCGCAGGAACTCCATCTGGTCGGCGAGGATGCGGCGGTTGGCGAGGATCAGGAACTCGGCGCGGTTCGGCACGTACGGCGCGTAGAGGAGCTGCATGTGCGCTTCCTCCGGCGTGCGGTTGCCCTTCTTCTGGTTGCACGCGCGGCACGCGGTGACGACGTTCATCCATGTGTCGCGGCCGCCGCGCGACATCGGCATGATGTGGTCGCAGGTGAGCCGGTAGGGCGAGAAATCGCC
>JAICTR010000524.1 GCA_025936275.1 Burkholderiales bacterium | reverse complement strand
GCCAAGGGCGTGATCGCGTGCTCGGCCGGAAACCACGCGCAGGGCGTCGCGTACCACGCCCATCGCCTCGGCATTCCCGCGGTCATCGTGATGCCGCGCCATACCCCGTGGGTGAAGGTGGAGCACACGCAGCGCCACGGCGCCGAGGTGATCCTCGAGGGCGAGAACTTCGATGGCGCCAAGTCCCGGGCGCTGGAGCTCGCCGTCGAGCGCGGACTCACCATGGTCCACCCCTACGACGACGAGAAGATCATCGCCGGGCAGGGCACGGCGGGCCTGGAGATGCTGCGCGCGGTGCCCGATCTCGATGCGCTGGTGGTCGCGATCGGCGGCGGCGGGCTCATCAGCGGCATCTCCATCGCCGCGAAGGCATTGCGTCCGGCGATCGAGGTGGTGGGCGTGGAGATGCTGCGCTTCCCCGGCATGTACCACGCGATGAAGGGGAGCGAGCCGACGTTCGCCGCCTCCACCATCGCCGAGGGCATCGCGGTGAAGGAGCCCGGCAAGCTCACGAGCGAGATCATCCGCCGCAACGTCTCGGAGATCGTGCTGGTCGACGAAGGCGACATCGAGGAATCGATCGTCCTGCTGCTGGAGATCGAGAAGACGGTGGTGGAGGGCGCGGGTGCCGCGCCGCTCGCCGCGGTGCTGAAGAACCGCGAGCGCTTCCGCGGCCGCAAGGTGGGCCTGGTCCTCGGCGGCGGCAACATCGATCCGCTGGTCCTCGCCGAGATCATCGAGCGCGGCATGGTGCGCGCCGGGCGCCTCGCGCGCGTGCTGGTGGAGGTGCGCGACCTGCCGGGATCGCTCGCGAAGGTCACCGCCTGCGTCGCCGAGCAGAACGCCAACATCGAGCAGGTCCACCACCAGCGCGCGTTCACCTCGCTCGCGGTGCAGAACGCCGAGGTGGACCTGGTGCTCAAGACCCGCAGCCGCGAGCACGTGACGCAGATCGTGGCGGCGCTGCAACGCGCGGGCTTCAACGCCCGCGCTCATCCCGTCGAGTGAGGAAAGCGATATGACCATCCAGCGGCACAACGTCGGCAAGCGTCTCTCGGAGATCGTCGTCCACAACAACACCGTCTACCTCGCGGGCGAGGTGCCCGACGACACGTCGGCGGACATCACCACGCAGACGCGGCAGGTGCTGGCGAAGATCGAGCGCCTGCTCGCGCAGGTGGGGAGCGACAAGGCGAAGCTCCTCTCGGCGCAGATCTTCATCGCCGACATGGCGGATTTCGCGGGCATGAACGCGGCGTGGGAGGCGTGGGTCGCGCCGGGCCAGACGCCCGCGCGCGCCACCATCGAGGCGAAGCTCGCCAATCCCGGCTACAAGGTCGAGATCATGTGCGTCGCGGCGCTGTGACATGGACATCCTCATCACCGGCGGCGGCGGGTTCATCGGCTCGCGGCTCGCGGCGGCGCTGCACGCGAAGCATCCCGATGCGCGCATTCGCCTGCTGGACATCGGCTTTCCGGTGCAGGCGCCCGGGCATTTCGAGGCGATCGTGGGCGACCTCGCCGCGCGCGAGGTGATCGAGCGGGCGCTCGGCCACGGCACCGACCTCGTGTTCCACCTCGCGGCGGTGGTGAGCGGCGGCGCCGAGGCGGACTTCGACCTCGGCTATCGCGTGAACCTCGATGGCACGCGCGTGCTCCTCGAAGCGTGCCGGCGCCTCG
>JAICTR010000412.1 GCA_025936275.1 Burkholderiales bacterium | reverse complement strand
TCGGTCATCGCGTTGCCGCCGTACTTGATGACGATGGTGCGGTCGTAGAAGCGCTGGATGTACGGCAAGGCCTCGACGAGGACCTCGGCCTTCTGCGAGGAGCTGAGCTTCGGGGGCATGGGGGAGCCGGAACGGCGGGCGGAAAGGTGGCCGCTATTGTAGTGGCGGGCCCGCGAAACCAAAAGGCCCCGGAGGGCGCATCGCCCCCGGGGCCTTGCGAGCGGCTGAAGCCGCGCGCCTCAGTGCACCTCGATCTTGCGCACCGCGGCCTGGCCTTTCTTCGGCAGCGTGAGCTCGAGGAGGCCGTCGGCGAAGCGCGCCTCGGCGCGCGCGGCATCGAGCTCGGCGGGCAGCGCGAAGCGCCGCTCGGCACGGCCCGCCTGGCGCTCGACGTGCAGCCACTTCTCGCCCGCCTGCGCCTCGCGCGCCGGCGCGGCATCGGCGGTGATCGCGACCTCGTTCGCCTCGACCTCGACGTGGATCGCTTCCTTCTTCACGCCGGCGAGCTCCGCGTGCACGACGTACGCTTCGGGCGTTTCCTTCACGTCGACGCGGATGCGGCGCGGCGCCGTGCCGGCGGCGGCTTGCGCGGCGGCGGGCGCGAAGAGCTGGTCGATGAGGCTGTCGAAGCCGGCGAGGGCATCGTGGCGCAACAGGACGTTCATGGCTTTCTCCAGGGGAAATGGGTGGGTTCCCAGTCGAGATGGGGGCCGGGCGCGCGCTTTCAAGCGCGGGCGCGCAACGGCGCGACCGCGTGCGGTACCATCGTCGCGACAACCGATGAGGAGCCTTCCCCATGAAACCGCCGCGTGCCGTCGTCGCTTCCGCCTTCGCTTCCCTGGTCGCCGCGGCGGTCGTGGCGCCCGCCCACGCCGAGGCGCAGGCGGCCGCGATGGAGAAGTGCTTCGGCGTCGCCAAGGCGGGGCGCAACGACTGCGCCACCGCACGCCATTCGTGCGCGGGGCTCGCCAAGCGCGATCGCGATCCCGAGGAGTGGAAGCTGGTGCCGAAGGGCACGTGCGAGAAATCCGGCGGACGGCTCGAGGAAGGCTCCCCCGCCAAGGCGCCGGACGGCAAGTAGCACGATGACGCAAGCGCCGCGCGGCGCGGGCATCGGGCTGCGCGCGCCGCACCACGGCGAGATCCTCGCGCGGCGTCCGCTGCTTGCCTTCGTCGAGGTGCACAGCGAGAACTTCTTCGCGGCCGGCGGCCCGCTCCTCGCGCTGCTCGAGCGCGTGCGCTCGCTCTCTGCGCTGAGCCTGCATGGCGTGGGCCTCTCGCTCGGCTCCGCGGATCCGCTCGACGAACGCCATCTCGCCTCGCTCGAGGCGCTGGTGCGGCGCTTCGAGCCGGCGCTGGTCTCCGAGCACCTGTCGTGGTCGTCGATCGACGGGCGCCACGCCAACGACCTGCTGCCGCTGCCGCACACCCGCGAAGCCGTCGCGCACGTCGCGGCGCGCATCGGCGCGGTGCAGGATCGCCTGCGCCGCCGCATCCTGGTGGAGAACGTCTCGCGCTATCTCGACTTCGCCGAATCCGAAATGCCCGAATGGGAATTCCTCGGCGAGGTGGCGCGCCGTTCCGGGTGCGCGCTGCTCCTCGACGTGAACAACGTGCAGGTGAACGCGGTGAACCACGGCTTCGATGCGCGGCGCTACATCGAGGCGCTCGATCCCGCGCTCGTCGCCGAGTACCACCTCGCCGGGCACGAGGCGACTCCGTGGGGACTCGTGGACACCCACGCGTCGCCGGTGGCGGCGCAGGTCTGGGCGCTCTTCGAGCACGCGCTCGCCACGCTCGGTCCGCGGCCGGCGCTGGTCGAATGGGACGCCGACATTCCCACGCTCGACGTGCTGCTCGACGAGGCGCGCCGCGCGCAGTCGGCGCTCGATCACGCGCTCCGCGATGCGGCCACGGAGAGCCCCGCGTGAGCGCGCTCGCGGCATGGCAACGTGCGTTCATGGAGGCGCTCGAGGACGAGCACGAGGGGACCGCGTCCGATGCGCCGCTCGGTTTCCATCGCGCATCCGTGCGAGCGCGGCGTCGCGATGCGCTCGCCGCGACGTACCCGATCGTCGCCCGGCTGCTCGGCCGGGGGCCCTTCGACGCGCTCGCCGCACGCTACGCGCGGGCGCACCCTTCGCACTCCGCGAACCTCGATCTCTACGGCGATCTTTTCGCCGCGTTTCTCGCACGGCAATCCGAGGCCGACGCTACCCCCTGTCTCCCGGATGTCGCGCGGCTCGAGTGGGCGTGCCACGAGAGCTTTCGCGCGGCCGACGCGCCGGCGCTGGAGGCGGCGGCACTCGCGGCGGTGCCCTCCGAGCTGCAGGGACGCGTGCGTCTCGTGTTGCATCCGTCGGTGCGCGTGCTCGAATCCGCGTATCCCATCGCCGCGATCCGCGAGCGCGCGGGCTGCGATGGCGGCCCGTTGCACGCCGCGGCCGGTGGCGAGCGCGTGCTGGTGCATCGCGCAGGCGGGGAGGTCCGCGTGCGCGCGCTCTCCGATTTCGAATGCCGGCTGCTCCGGGCGCTCCTGCGGGGCGCGGCGCTCGAAGAGGTCGCCGCGGCCTTGGGCGATGAAGCGGCCGCTTCGCTCGCGCCGGCGCTCGCGCGCCTGGTGCTCGAGCAGGCGATCGCCGCATTCACCGTCGCGGCGGATCGCGCGTGACGCGGCGGCGCTTCGCGGCGCGCCTGGTCCAGCTCGCGGGCGGCGCGTGGATCGCGGCGCGCCTCGCGCCCGTCGTGGGG
>JAICTR010000176.1 GCA_025936275.1 Burkholderiales bacterium | reverse complement strand
CATCGCGGCGGCGCGGCTACCCGTCGTCGCCCGCATGCCCGCGCGCGAGGGCGACACCCTGGCCACGATCGCGCACGCCCTCTTTCCGGATGACCCGCTCGTGCGCGCCCGTTACCTCCAGGCATTGCGGGTCGAGAATCCTCCGCTCGCATCGTTGAACGAAGACGCGCCGCTCGCACGCGGCACGCGGCTCGCGCTGCCCGACCTTCATGCCTTCGCGCAAACGATTCCGGCTCGCGCTGCCGCGCCGCGCCACGAGGAGCAGGAGCGGCGCGCATCGCGACCGCGCGCCCTCGCGGTGGTGGCGCCTCGCACGGCTGCCGCGTCCGACACGCCCACCTTCGCCGGGAAGACGCTTCCAGCGGGCGCTACGGGCGGCGGTTTCCAGCTGCGCCTGTCCGCGCCGGTGCTGGACCTGTCGCCGTCGAAAGCGATGGACGATCGCCGCCGGGCCGAATTGCGCGAACGCTTGCTGGTGCTCGAATCCGACGATCGCACTTCGCAGATGCTCGCGATGCGCGAGAACATCAGGCGCCTGGAATCGCAGGTGAAGGCACTGCAGCTGAAGCTCGCGGCGATGCCCGCAGCCGCGCCGCCGGCCGCGAAGCAGGAAACGCCGCGGCCGCCGCGCATCGTGCCGCAACGCGAGCGAGACCCGCCGTGGTACGCCGAGGCATGGTGGATCGCGGCGCTCCTCGCGGTGCTCGGGCTCGCGTTCGCGCTGCATCTCTTGCGGCGGCGGCGAAGCGCCGCACAGGATGATCCGCTGGAGGGCGACCTCGCGCCGCTCGATTCCGCGATGCCGGAAGCGCCCGACACGGAGGCGCCCGAAGCGCAGGAGGCCGAGGGACCCCGGGAGGACGAGGCAAGCACGCCGGATGAGCCGCCCTTCATCGAACCGGTGCCCGCGGCGACGCGCATTCCGGCCGAGGACAATGCGGAGCTCCGGCGCCGCTACCTGGAGGAGCGCTTCCCGGAGATCGCCAACGGCGCCCTGGTGCTCGAGGATCCGCGCTCCGTGGTGAATGCCGCCCGCCTGCTCTACGAGGACGCGGCGGCCCCGCGCGCGATCGAGCTGCTGCATTTCGCGATCGAGCAGGATTGCGCGGCGATCGCGCCGTGGCTCGCGCTCTTCGACATCTTCCGCCGCGAGCGGCTCACCGGGGAATACGCGCAGCTCGCCGCGCGCTTCGCCGAGCAGCACGGCGAAACCGCCGAATGGCCGAAGGTGCGATCGGTCGGGCGCTCGATCGATCCCGACCATCCGCTCTACGAGGGCGCCGAGTTCGGAGCCGCCGATCCGCAAGCCGAAGGCTGGCTGCGGCGGCCCGGCGGCGATGCGCCGCATCCGCTCGCGGCGAAGCTGCGCGGCCGGCTGATGGCGCGCGCGGGCATCGTCGAAGAAGATTTGCGCGCCGATCCGACGCCGGCCCTGCGCAAGGCCGAGATGTTCAGCGTCGCCTGACATGAGCGATGCGTCCGGCATCGAGCTCGAGCGGGTGCTCGAGCTCGGAAGCGTGCGCGATGCGGGGGCGCGGGCGGTGTTCCTCGCCGCGGTTCGCGAGCTCGGCCGCGATGCCCCGCCCTTCACCGTCGAGCGCCTGGAGCGCCTCGGCATCGTCGAGGACCATTTCCAGTCCCTGCTGCTCTACGGCCAGCTCGAGTTCCTGCGCCAGCCGTTCGGCGGCTCCGAGCTGGATCGCGATTTCGCGCTCAACGTGCAGCGCACCTGGCTCGAGATGGCGAACGGGCTGCAGCGGCACCTGCGCAACCGCGCGGCGTGGGCGCGCCGCGCCGACGGCGAGGAGCGCGTGGTCCACGCGACCGCGCTCGCGGTGCACGCGATCCATGGCTTCGTGAAATGGGGCGGATTGCTCGGCGAGCCGGGGCGCGGCACGCCGTGGAAGCAGCTCCACGCGCTCTACTCGCTCGCCGAGGCGGACGGCTTCGCGCGCTCTCCGGTGCAGCTGCATCCTTCCGAGCCGGGCTTCCGCCCGACGGTCGAGTCGCTCTACCTGCGGGCGCTCCTCTTCGAGATGCTCAATACCGGCACGCTCTCGAAGATGCAGATGGAAATCGCCGACGGCTGGCTCGCCGCATGGTGCGGCGAGTACCAGCTCGAGAGGGCGGAGCTCGCGGGGCACCATTTCCTCGCCGTCGACCTCGCGTCCGAATCGGGCATGCAGCCGATCGCCCGGCGCGCGCCGGGCGCGAATCCGCGCTTCCTTCGCGCCGATGCGCTCGGCGCGCAGATCGAGGCGATGCAGGCGGAGCTTCGCCATGGGCGCCTGCACGCCGAATGCGGCGCCGGCGCGGTGTTCCCGATCGAGGAGCACGCGGCGCTCCTCGCCGTCCTCGAGAAGCTGCATCGCTCGATCATCGCCGGCGGCGAAAGCCGCCTCGAGCCGCGCACGGTTTTCGAGGACCGCGAGGTGGATGTGGCGAGCGGCATCGAGCGCGTCATGCGCAAGCTGCGCGAGGCGCCCGATGCCACGCCGCCTGCGGACGCGCCGGCCACCGCTGTCTCCAGCATGCAGATGATCGAGATCTCGCCCGACGGGCTCTCGGTGCTCGCCGACGACCCGCAGCTCGCGGGGGCCAAGGTCGAAGCGCCCGCGGCCGATCCCGAAGTCGAGCGCTGGCGCGTGCAGGACCTGAGCGCGCGCGGCTACGGCCTGCTCGTCGATCGCGCCACCGCCGAGCGCACGCTCCTCAACGGCATCGTGGCACTGCGCAACCACGAGACCGGCGGATGGATCGTGGGCAGCGTCGTGCGCAAGCAGCCGAGCCGCGGGCGCGGCGAGGTGCTGATCGGCGTCGAGGTGCTCGGCTACCGGCCGATTCCGGTGGACCTCGCGCCGGAAGGACCCTCGGACGTGCCGGCGGTGTTCCTCCCCGGCGAGGATCCCGGCGGGCGCGGCGACGCGCTGCTGCTTCCGCTCGCCGACTTCCGCGCCGGCAGCCGCTTTCGCCTGCGCGTCGATGGCGAGCGCTATCGGGTGTCCCTGAACCGCATCACGGGCAAGGGCGCGGACTGGATCAGCGCCCGCTTCGAGATCGACCCGGAGGCTTGAGCCGCGCCCGCGCACGGCGCAGCGCCTTCGCGTCGGCGACCAGCGCGCGGTAGACCTCGACGCGATCGCCGTCGCGAAGCAGCGACTCGCCAGTGCAACGCTTCGACCAGATGCCGAGCGCGAGCGGCGTGCCCCCGTCGCACTGCGCGAGCCGCTCGCGCACCGCGGGCGCCGCGAGCGCGTCCGCGACGCGGCTCCCGTCGGCGAGCTCGAGCTCGATCAGGTGCTGCGCGTCGGGCGAGGCGATCGCCACCGTGACGCGCAGGCTCACGCGCGGCTTCCGGGCGGCGTGGCGCGCGGCAGCGACTCCGCTCGCTCCACGAACCGCTCGACCAGCGTCTCGACGATGTGGCCGAACACCGGCCCCAGCACCGCCTCGAAGGCCACGCTCGAGAACGCGTAGTCGAGGGCGAGCTCGACGCGGCAGCCTTGCTCGCCGAGGGGGACGAAGCGCCAGTGCCCCTTGAAGCGCTCGAAGGGCCCCTCGACGAAGTCGAGCGACATGCGCTCGGGCGCGTGCTTGCGATTGCGCGTCGCGATGTGAGTCGCGAGGCCGTGGTAGTCGATGTCCAGTCGCGCAACGGTGAGCTCGCCGGTGCGCTCGTAGACGCGCGTCCCGGCGCACCAGGGAAGGAACTGCGGATAGCTCTCGACGTCGTCCACGAGGTCGAACATCGCGCGCGCCGGCCGGTCGACGATCACCGATTTGCGGACGGTGGCCATGCGTCGGATTCTACCGGCGATGCGCGGGTCGGCGGGCGCGGGGCCGGTAAACTAGGCCCATGTCCATCGTCGACAACAAGAAGGCGTTCCACGACTACTTCATCGAGGAGCGCTACGAGGCCGGGCTCGTGCTCGAGGGCTGGGAGGTGAAGGCGATCCGCGCCGGACGCGCGCAGATCAAGGAAGCGTACGTGGTGCTCAAGTCGGCCGAGCCGTTCGTGATCGGCATGCACGTGAGCCCGCTTCCCACCGCCTCGACCCACGTGCGGCCCGATCCCACGCGCTCGAGGAAGCTGCTCCTCAACGCCGAGGAGATCCGCCGCCTGATCGGCAAGGTGGAGCAGCGCGGCTACACGCTGGTGCCGCTCGACCTGCACTACACCCAGGGACGCGTGAAGCTCGCGATCGGGCTCGCGAAGGGCAAGAAGCAGCACGACAAGCGCGACGCCGAGAAGGATCGCGAGTGGCAGCGCGAGCAGCAGCGGCTGTTGCGGCGCAAGGCTTAGCGCCCCGGCAAATCGGCTAGAGCTCGGCCGCGATCGCGCCGGCGATGGCCTGCGTGCCGTCGGAGCCGCCCAGCTCGATGGGGCGCAGGCGCCCCGCGGCGAAGGCACGGTCCACGGCACGCTCGAGGCGCACCGCGGCATGGGCGAGCGCACCGTCGCCGTGGCGCTCCGCGAGCCAGTCGAGCATCATCGCCGCCGAGAGGATCGCCGCCACCGGGTTCGCCTTGCCCTGGCCGGCGATGTCGGGCGCGGAGCCGTGGCACGGCTGGAAGAGGCCGTGGCGATCGCCGATGTCTCCCGAGGGCGCGACGCCCATGCCGCCGATCAGCGCGGCCGCCTCGTCGGAGAGGATGTCGCCGAACATGTTCTCGGTGACGAGCACGTCGAACTCCCAGGGCTTGCGCACCAGCTCGAGCGCCGCCGCATCGACGTAGCGATGGTCGGCGACGATGCCGGGTGCGCGCGCCGCGCGCTCGTCGAACACCTTGCGGAAGAACGCCATCGAGCGGAACACGTTCGCCTTGTCGACGCAGGTGACGCGGCCCGGACGCCCGCGCGACTTGCGGCGCGCGGCGAGGCGGAAGGCGAAATCGTGCACGCGCTCGCTTCCGGCACGCGTGATGAGCAACGTGTCGCGGGCCTCGCGGTCGGCGAGCACCTCGCCGCGGCCGCGCGAAGCGAAGAGGCCCTCGGTCGACTCGCGCACCACGACGAAATCGATGGCCGCGGCGCGCGCGTCGTTGAGTGCGGCGGGAATGCCGGGGATGGCGCGCGCCGGCCGCACGCCCGCATACAGGTCGAGCGCGATGCGCAGGTCGAGCTGCGGGGCGATCTCGGTGCCGTCCTCGTAGCGGATCGAAGGCCAGCCCATGGCGCCGAAGAAGATCGCATCGGCGTCGCGCGCGGCCGCGAGCGTCGCTTCGGGAAGCGCCTCGCCGGTCGCCCGGAAATGCAGCGCGCCGGCCGGATGCGTCTCGAAGGCGAAGCTGAAGGAAGCGCCGTGCGCGAGCTTCCCGAGCAGCGGCAGCGCGGCGTCGACCACCTCGGGTCCGACGCCGTCGCCGGGCAGGACCGCGATCGCGTAGCGGCTCACGACCGTTCCAATGAAAAGCCCTTCTTGCGAAGGGCGTCGAATGTGGGGTGGCTGATGGGACTCGAACCCACGACAACCGGAATCACAATCCGGGACTCTACCAGCTGAGCTACAGCCACCGTGGTCGCCAAGCGCCGGCGAACGTAAAAAGACCTAACTGGCGCGCCCGACAGGATTCGAACCTGTTACCCCCGGCTTAGAAGGCCGGTGCTCTATCCGGATGAGCTACGGGCGCCTTCTCGAATCCTGGTCGGGGTGGAGGGATTCGAACCCCCGACATCTTGCTCCCAAAGCAAGTGCGCTACCAGACTGCGCTACACCCCGTTTGATGCCATCGCGCGGGGTGAATTTTACCCTCTCGCGGCGCTTACTGCTGCGCCGATTCGGCCGGCGCCGGGGGCGGCGTTTCCTCGCGCTTCTGCGGCGGATCGAGGAGCGCCTTGCGCGACAGGCGCACGCGGCCCTTGTCGTCGGCCTCGAGCACTTTCACCTTCACGACCTGGCCTTCCTTGAGGTAATCCGACACCGCGTTCACGCGCTCGTGCGCGATCTGCGAGATGTGCAGCAGGCCATCCTTGCCCGGCAGGAGCTGCACGATCGCGCCGAAGTCGAGCAGGCGCAGCACCGGGCCCTCGTACACCTTGCCCACTTCCACCTCCGCGGTGATCTGGCGGATGCGGTCCATGGCCGCCTTGCCCGCTTCCTCCGACAGGCAGGCGATGGAAATGGTGCCGTCGTCCTCGATGTCGATGGTGGTGCCGGTCTCGCGCGTGAGCGCCTGGATGACGCTCCCGCCCTTGCCGATCACCTCGCGGATCTTGTCCGGGTTGATCTTCATCTTCATGACGCGCGGCGCGTGCTCGGAAAGCTCCTCGCGCGGGCCGGGCACCGCCTGCTTCATGATGCCCAGGATGTGCATGCGGCCTTCCTTCGCCTGGTCGAGCGCGACCTTCATGATCTCCTGCGTGATGCCGTTGATCTTGATGTCCATCTGCAGCGCGGTCACGCCGCGGTCGGTGCCCGCCACCTTGAAGTCCATGTCGCCGAGGTGGTCCTCGTCGCCGAGGATGTCGGTGAGCACCGCGAAACGCGTGCCTTCCTTGAT
>JAICTR010000331.1 GCA_025936275.1 Burkholderiales bacterium | reverse complement strand
TCGGGCTTCTCGCCGCTGTAGCGCACCTCCTTCGGCACCAGCACGCCGTGCTCCACGACGCGGGTCGGCGTGATGCCGTTGTCCCACATGAGCTCGTTGAAGTGCGTCACGTGCACGATCATCGCGTCGCGGTCCTGCACCGGATGAAGCGTGTCGGTCGGGTGCTCCTGCGGCGGATCGTGCTCGAGGTAGATGCGCGGCAGCTTCCTCTGCCATTCGGAGAGCAGCTCGTGCTGGTCCGTCATCCAATGCTGGTGGTGCTGGAAGACGATGCAGTCGAACTGCATCTCGCCGATGCGATCGACGGGAAGGTCGTGGACGTTGTCGCCCCACGGCAGCTCCCCCGCGCGGCCCGCGTATCCCGGCGGGCGCCCCGGCTTGGAGAGCACGTACCAGTCGTGCGGCACCTGCGTGAGGTAGTAGAGGTAGTTGCCGTGGACGTGCCACGTGAGGATGCGAAGCGGCCTATGCGGCATGGGGAACCCTCCGTTGGTCGAGCATGCGGCGCGCCTCGCCGAGCACTTCGTCCACGGTGACGCCGAGCGCGCAGCCGTGGCCGACGGGGCACACCTCGTGCGCGCAGGGGCGGCACGCCATGTCGCGCCAGATCACCGGATGCAGCGACGCATCGAGCGGCTTCCAACGCCGCACGTCGCTGCCCGAGGCGACGACGACGCTCGCCGCGCCCACTGCCGCCGCGACGTGCGAGACGCCGGTGTCGTTGCAGACGACGCGCGCGCTCTTCGAGATCGCCGCGGCGAGCGAGCCGAGCGTCGTCTCGCCGGTGAGGTCCACGGCGCCCGGCACCTGCGCGGCGACTTCCGCGGTGAGCTGCGCCTCGCCCGGCGAGCCGGTCACGGCGATGGTGTAGCCCTGGCGCGCCAGCGCCGCGCCCACCGCGGCGAAGCGCGCCGCGGGCCAGCGCCGCGACGGCAGGCGCGCGCCCGGATGCACGCAGACGAAGTTTCCCGCGAGCAGGCGATGGCGGCGCGCCACCTCTTCCCACAGCTCCCAGTCGGTCCACGTGATCGGAAGCTCCAGGCGATCGCCCTTGAGCGGCACGCCGAGATGCTCCATCAGCGCGAGATAGCGGTGGATCTCGTTCGCGTGGTCGGGCCACGGGATCATGTCATTCCCGCGAACGCGGGAATCCACCCGGGCGCCCGATACCTCGGGGGCGACGTTCTTCTCCTCGCTGCCCACGAATCCCGCCACGCGCTTCGCTTCCAGCAATCCCACGATGCGATTGGTGAGCTCGCCGCTGCCGTGGAGCTGGATCGCGAGGTCGAAGCGCCGCTCGCGCGCCGCGCGCAGGAAATCGAGGAAGTCGGGAATCGGCCCCTCGCGCTCGGGATATCCGGGAAAGCCCGGAAACGGCAGCAGGTCGTCGACGTAGGCATGGAAGCGCTCGACGAAGGACTGCGCCCACGGAAGCCCGATCAGCGTGATGCGCGCCTCGGGCGCGTGGGCACGGAGGGCGCGCAACGCCGGCACCGCGCACAGCATGTCGCCCAACGCCAGCGCGCGGAACACGGCGATGCGCCGCGGGCGGGGATTCCAGGCCGTCGACATCGCTAGAGGAACAGCACGCGGAAGCGCAGCGCCCCCGCGAGCCGCCAGAACACCGCGACCGGCGGGATGGCGATCGAGGTCACGATCATCTCGGCGACGTGTCCCGGCGCGTGCGAGCTGCGCGCGAGGCGCTTCATGCAGAAGGCCGCGGTGAGCGCGAGCCACACCGCGAGCCCGGCCCACGCGAGCGCCGGCGAGCGCGCGAGCGCACCGGCGACGACGGCGATCAACGCCGCGACGATCGCGTAGTAGTTCCAGGGCGGCGCGCGGCGGATGCGAGTGCGGTAGAGCTCCGGATGTTTCTTGTAGAGCAGCGCATCGAAGGCGATCTTGCGGTGCGCCTTGATGCCTCCCGCGAACGGCATCGGCCGCACCGGATGGCGCACGATCGCGCGCGGCGCGGCGACCACCTTGCCGCCCGCCTTCATGAGCCGGAACTGCAGGTCCGAATCCTCGCGCCACGCCGACGTGAAGCGCTCGTCGAAGCCACCGGTCGCGGCGAGCGCCGCGCGGCGCACGAAGCAGTTCGCGGTGAGGAACTCGGCGGTGCGCATGTTCGCGATGTCGAGCTCGTAGTCGGTGAGCGCTCGTCCGGTAGGGAGCGGCACGTCGACCTGGCCCGCCGCGGCGGCCACGTCGGGCGCCATCGCCTCGAGGCCCTCGCTCAGCCAGTCGGGGCATGGGATGGTGTCGTCGTCGGTGAGCGCGACGACCTCCGCGCGCGCCATCTCCCAGCCGCGGTTGCGCGCGCCCGCCGGCCCCTGCGTGGCGGTGACCGCGACGTAGCGCACCGCGGGCGCGCCGCCGGTGCGCGCGTTCCACGCCGCGACGCGGCTTCGCACGCGCTCCTCGGCCGCGTCGTCGGCGACGATGATCTCGTAGCGATCGCCGCCGAGGTCCTGCGCGGTGAGCGCGGCGAGGCAGCGCTCGAGCAGATCCGGGCGGCGATAGGTGGGGACGATGACCGAGACGGCGAGGCTCATCGCTTCCTCAATGGGGCCGTTTCTCGAGGAGGTAGGAGCCGATCACGAGCGCGTCGAGGGGCGAGGTCCAGAAGCACTCGACCGCGTCGCGCGGCGTGCAGACGATCGGCTCGCCGCGCGTGTTGAACGAGGTGTTCACCAGCACGGGAACGCCGGTGCGCTCGCCGAATGCGCGGATCACGTCGTAGTAGCGCGGGTTCTGCGAGCGGTTGATCGTCTGCACGCGCGCCGTACCGTCCACGTGCCGCACCGCCGGGATGCGATCGGCCTTGTCGGGCCGCACGTCGAAGACGAACAGCATGAACGGCGCCGGAAAACCGGGGACAGACCACTTGTCCCGCGGAGAGGAACGGAGGAAACCATCCGAAGAAGCGTTCTTCTCCGCGGGACAAGTGGTCTGTCCCCGGTGTGCGAAGCCGTCTTTGCCGGAGGCGCGGGCGCGGCGCGAGGCGAACCATTCATCCGCCGCTTCCTCCAGCACCACCGGCGCCACGGGACGGAAGTCCTCGCGGTCCTTGATCTCGTTCAGACGCGCCTGCATCTGCGCGTGCAAGGGCGAGGCGATGATCGAGCGCGCACCCAGCGCGCGCGGGCCGAACTCCATCCGCCCCTGGAACCAGCCGAGGATCTTCTCGTCGGCGAGCAGCGCCGCGGCTTCGCCCGCCACGTCGTCGAGCTTGCGGAACGGCACGCCGGTCCAGCGCAGGAATTCCTCGATCTCGCGATCCTCGAAGCCGGGGCCGAGGAACGCGTGGTCCATGCTCCAGCGGCGCACGGCATCGCCGTCGTGCGCGCGCTGCTGCCAATCGACCCACAGTGCGGCACCCATCGCGGTGCCGGCGTCGCCCGCCGCGGGCTGCACCCAAACGCGCTCGAAGGGACCCTCGTCGCGCAGGCGCGCGTTCATCACGCAGTTCAACGCGACGCCGCCCGCCATGCAGAGGTTCGCGAGGCCCGTCTCGCGGTGCAGCCAGCCGATCATGCGCAGCACCGTCTCCTCGAGCACCTTCTGCAGCGAATGCGCGATGTCGAAGTGGCGCTGCTCCATGGGTGCGCCCCGCATCCGCGCCGGCCCGAAGAGAT
>JAICTR010000025.1 GCA_025936275.1 Burkholderiales bacterium | reverse complement strand
GAAGCCGCGCGAGCGTTGCAGCCGCTCGCGCAGCACCACGGCGGCGGTCGCCGCCGCCGCGTCAGCCGGCGGCCCCACGATCGGCGTCGACGAAGAGAGCCGGAACATGCCTTCGGTCATCTCGAGCGATGCGGGCCGCGGCACCAGCGCCGGCTCCCCGGCGTGCGCGAGCGGCGCCGCGTGCAGCAGCAGCGCGGTCAAAAAACAGGCGGACCGTGTTGCCGATCCGCCTCGAAGGGGGTTTGGCCTCACCCCGGGGAGAATATCGCGTCTACCCGATCACAGCGTCATGCGCAGCGTCAGGTAGTACTGCCGCCCGTTCTTGTAGAAGGCGCGCGGCTGGTCCTTGTTCGCGGCGTAGTACTTGAGCGTCGGGTCGTTGAGGTTGAGGGCGTCGAGCGAGATCGCGAGGTTGCGGTTGATCTGGTAGCCGAGCGAGGCGGCGAGCACGCCCGTGTCATCCTGGAACTCCGCCGTGCTGCGGTCGAGGCCGACGAAGAAGGCGGAGCGATAGGTGTATGCGACGCGCGCCGAGAAGCCGTGGTCCTCGTAGTAGCCGGTGATGTTGTAGGTGTTCTTCGAGGCGCCCACCAGCCGGTCGGTCGAATTGAGGCAGCCCAGGTCCGCCGCGTCGCAGTGCTTGTCCTCCTTGGCGTCGGCGTAGGTGTAGTTCGCCTGGAAGCCGAAGCCCATGCCGAGCGGCTGCTCCCACGAGAGCTCGATGCCCTTCACCGTGCCGGAGCCGTTCACGGGCGAGGAGATCGTGTACGTGTCGAACGTGTTGGTGCGGATGTTGAGGAGCGTCTGCTGGTGCGTGCCGAAGGCGACGTAGTTCTTGAGGTCCATGTAGAACAGGCCCGCCGAAAGCAGCGCGCGCGGCGCGTAGTACCACTCCCAGGTCGCATCGAAGTTGTTGGAGCGGATCGGCTTCAGGTCCGGGTTCCCGCCATTGCCGGTATGCGTGGTGTCGTCGGCCGTGATCGAGCCGCCCAGCGCGCTGAAGTCGGGCCGCGCCATGGTGGTCGCCGCGGCGAGGCGCGCCACCATGTTGCGCCCGAGGTCGAAGCGCAGGTTGGCGCTCGGCAGCACGTCGTTGTAGTCGTGCGAGACGACGGTGCGATAGAACGTGCCGAAGGCCGAGGTCGTGATCGCGCCCGGGACTTGCGGGCACGGCGCCTGCACCGCGCACACGTCGCCCGGGACGCCCACGTTCACCGTGACGTCTTCCTTGGTCCTCACGAAGCGCACGCCGGCGTTGCCGCTCCAGCCGGGCCCCTCGAAGTTCGCCATCACGTAGGCGGCCGAAGCCTTCTCCTTCAACGCGAACTCGCCCGGCCAGAACTGGCGGCCCAGCGGATCGCGGTTGGAGAACATGTCGCCCCAGCGCTGCAGCTCGCCCGGCGAGAGCATCCACACGTTGCGCGGGAAGTTGCCGCCAAGCCCGTTCGCGAAGTCGCTGGGATAGGTCTCGCCGTTCCACGCCGGCAGGTTCGCCGGATCGAACGGGTTCAGCGCGAAGTTGGGACCCTGCGCGACCTGGTGCGTGTCGCGCGTGTGCTCGGCGTAGCGCGCGCCGGCCTTCACGCTCGAGAGGAGCCCCCGATCGAACGTCCACTCGCCATCGAGCTTGCCGTACTTCTCCTTGTCCTCGGTGCTCGCCGGGCTCGCGCCGAAGATGAAGTCGAGCGACGTGCCGGTGAAGACCGAGGGATCGCCGCTCGGGAACGCGACATCCACCGGCGAGCCGATGCCGTGCATGTTGTAGACCGCGCCGGTGTTGAACACGTCGCCCTCGAACACGTCCTGCGTGGGGGTCACGCCCTTGCCGCGCGTGGAGCCGACCTGTCCCGTGAGCGAGAAGCGGCTGGTGGGGCGCCACGCGGCGTCGAGGTTGTAGAAGTTGGTCTCGGAGTGCGCGCCGGGCCGGTAGATCTGGTCCACGATCGCGTACTGCGCGTTGCTGCCGGGCGCGCCGGCGTTCGGGAAATCCGCGGCGACGAGGGTGCCGTTCCTCACCGTATAGCTCGCGGGCTCGCGGTTGTCGGTGCCGATGACGTGGCTCCCCCAGAACATCCAGTTGCGGTTGTAGTTGGTGGCGTCGAGCTTGGAGTTGAACGCGTTGAAGTCGAGCGAGAGGTCGTTGGTCGGGCGCAGCTGGATGTCGATGAGGCCGCCCTTCCTCTCGCGCTTCTGCTCGAAGAGCGCGGAGCCGATCAACGTCGGATAGGCGACGTTCGCGAGGTCCGGGTGGCGCGTCGCGAGCGGGCTGTCGGGCGCGATGTTGGCATACCCCAGGATCTCCTGGCCGTCGCGGCGCAGGTGTCGCGTCTCGGAGAAGCCCTGCAGCATGATGCCGAGCGTGCCGGCCTCGTTCTTCCAGTTGATGAGCGCGCTCACCTGCGGATCGGTCTTCCCCGGCAGGTCCGCGTACACGGCGCCCAGCGACGCCTCGGCGGTGAGCGGCTTCGCGAACTGCAGCGGTTTGCGCGTGATGATGTCCACGGCGCCGGCCACGCCGCCTTCCACCAGGTCGGCGGTGGCGCTCTTCCTCACGATCACCTGGCTCACGAGCTCCGAGGGCAGCATCGAGAAGCTCACGCTGCGGCCGACCAGCTGCACCTGGTCGAGCACGAACCAGTCGCCCGAGGCGACCGAGTGCCCGTTGATGAGCGTCTGCGTGAGGCTCGGGTTGGTGCCGCGCAGGCTCACGCGGTCGTTCTCGTCGAAGCCGCCTTCGCCGCCGGCCGACGAGCTGATGGTGACGCCCGGCAGGCGCTGCACGGCGTCGGCGATGTTCTTGTCGGGAAGCTTCCCGATGTCATCGGCCGTGACGACCTCGGTCACGGTGTCGGCGTTCTTCTTGGTCTCGAGGGATTTCTCGAGGGAGGCGCGGATGCCGGTGACCGTGACGGTTTCCTTGGTCTGCGGCGAGGGGGCCTGCTGCGCGTAGGCCGGGAAGGCGGCGGCGAGGGCGAGCGATACGGCGGCGGCGACGGGCTTTTGCTTGGTCTTCATCTTGTCTCCCCAACAGGAATGGGTCGTTTCGGCCGGTAGTGCCAGTGCAGGACCAATGTAAACCACTTTGCTACCAATTTGTCAATGGTTGCACATTGGTATGGTTGTGGTAACGTCACCCTCCATGCCGTCCCTCGCCCGCATCCTCCGCGTCAATCCCTCCGACAGCCAGCCGCTCTACCAGCAGCTGCAGCGCGCGATCCGCGACGCGATCGAGCGCAAGGTGCTCGCGCCCGACGACGCGCTGCCCCCGGAGCGCGAGATGGCGGCCGACCTCTCGGTGTCGCGCATCACGGTGAGGAAGGCGATCGACGGGCTGGTGGAGGAAGGCCTCCTCGTGCGCCGCCAGGGCTCGGGAAACTTCGTTGCCTCGCGGATCGAGAAGAACTTCGCCAAGCTCACCTCGTTCTCCGAGGACATGCGCTCGCGCGGGCGCACGCCGAAGAGCGTCTGGATCAAGCGCAGCGAAGGCCACGTCACGCCCGAAGAGGCGCTCACGCTGCGCCTCGGGCCCGGGACGCCCGTGTATCGCTTCCATCGCCTGCGCTACGCCGACGAGACGCCGATGTGCCTCGAGTACGCGACCATCGTCGGCACGGCGCTCCCATCGCTCAACGCGGTGAAGAACTCGCTCTACGAGGCGCTCGAGTCGGCGGGGAATCGTCCGGTGCGTGCGCTGCAGAGGTTGCGCGCGCTGCTGCTCAATGCGGAGCAGGCGAAGCTGCTGCACGCGCGCGAGGGCGACGCCGGATTGCTCGTGGAGCGCGTGGGCTTCCTGCGCGACGGCAGCGCGGCGGAATACTGCCAGTCGTATTTCCGGGGAGACACCTACGATTTCGTCGCCGAGCTCAGCTCGCCGAGTGAGTAGCCTCGATCCGGCGGCCACCGCGATGTTCCGCGAGGCGGCGCAGGCGCCGCACGCCGTCGCCTCGCAGCTCGCGCGCAACCGCACGGCGGCGGCATCGATCGGCGCGGCACTGCGCGCGCTCGCGCCGCGCGTGGTCGTCACCTGCGCCCGCGGCAGCTCCGACCATGCGGCGACCTACGCCAAGTACCTCATCGAGACGCGCCTCGGTGTGCTCACCGCATCGGCCGCGCCCTCGATCGCCTCGATCTACCACGCGAGCCAGGACCTGCGCGGCTGCCTCTTCATCGCGATCTCGCAATCGGGCGCGAGCCCGGACGTGCTCGCCGCGACGCAGGCCGCGCGGCGCGCCGGCGCGGTGGTGGTGGCGATCGTGAACGACGAGGATTCGGCGCTCGCGCGCGAGGCGGACCATTGCCTGCCGCTCGCTGCGGGGCGCGAAGAGAGCGTGGCGGCGACCAAGACCTTCATCGCTTCGCTCGCGGCGCTCGCGCAGCTTGCCGCGGCGTGGTCGCAGGATGCGCGCTTGTCCGCGGCGCTCGACGAGGCGCCGGCGCTCCTCGAGCGCGCGTGGCGGCTTCCCTGGGACGAGATCGCGGTGCCGCGGCTGCGCGAGGCGAGCCATCTCTTCACCATCGCGCGCGGCATCGGCCTCGGCGTCGCGCAGGAGGCCGCGCTCAAGTGCAAGGAGACGTGCGGCCTGCACGCGGAAAGCTTCAGCTCCGCGGAAGTGCGGCACGGCCCGCAGGCGCTGCTTTCGGGCGGCTTTCCTGCGCTCGCCTTCGCGCAGGACGACGCGGCGCGCGAGGGGCTCGAGGCGCTGGCGGCGGAGCTCGCGGCGCGCGGCGTGGATGTCCTCGGCGCGGGCTTCGAGGCCGCGGGTGTCACGGCGCTTCCGGCGCTCGAGAGCGATCCCGCGTTGCAGCCGATGCTCCTCGCGCAGTCGTTCTATCGCCTCGCCAATGCGCTCGCCGTCGCGCGGGGACTCGATCCCGACCGCCCGCCGAACCTGCACAAGGTGACGCGCACCACATGAGCGCGACGGCGCTCGTCAACGGCCGCGTGCTCCTCGACGATCGAATCGCCGGGGGATGCGCCGTGCTGGTGGAAGGCGAGCGGATCGCCGCGTTGGTGCAGGCGGGCGATGCGCGGCTGCGGGGCGCGCGCGTCCATGACCTGGAAGGCGCGTTGCTGCTGCCCGGGTTCGTCGATTGCCAGGTGAACGGCGGCGGCGGCGTGCTCTTCAACGACGCGCCGAGCGTGGAGTCGATCGAGGCGATCGGGCGCGCCCACCGGCGCTTCGGGACGACGGCGTTCCTGCCGACGCTCATCAGCGACGACCTCTCGGTGATCCGCGAGGCGATCGCCGCGGTGCGCGAGGCGATCGCGCGCCGCGTGCCGGGCGTGATCGGCGTGCACATCGAGGGGCCGTTCATCAGCGCGGCGCGCAAGGGCGCGCACGACGCGGCGAAGTTCCGCGACCTCGACGAGCGCGGCGTGGCGCTGCTCTCGTCGCTCGGCACGGGACGCACGCTGGTGACCTTGGCGCCCGAGATGGCGACGCCGGCGACGATCCGCAAGCTCGCCGATTCGGGCGTGGTGGTCTCCGCGGGCCATACCAACGCGACGTACGAGGAGACGCTCGCGGCGTTCGAGAGCGGCGTCACCGGCGTCACGCACCTCTTCAACGCGATGTCGCCGATGACCAACCGCGAGCCCGGAACCGTCGGCGCGGCGCTGCACGATCCCGATTGCTGGTGCGGACTCATCGTCGACGGCCGCCACGTGCATCCCGCGGTGCTGCAGTTGGCGCTGCGCGCCAAGGCCGCCGACCGCTTCATGCTGGTGACCGACGCGATGCCGAGCGTGGGCTCCGGGCGCGAGGACTTCCTGCTGCAGGGCCGGCGCATCACCGTGAAGGACGGCGTGTGCGTGGACGAGAACGGCACGCTCGCCGGCTCGGCGATCGACATGGCGACCGCGGTGCGCAACGCCGTCGATTTGCTGGAGCTCCCGCTCGCGCACGCGGTGCGCATGGCGAGCGCGAATCCCGCGCGCTTCCTCGGACTCGAGCGCGAGCTGGGGCGCATCGCTCCCGGCTATCGCGCCAACCTCGTCGTGGCGGACGAAGGGCTCGTGGTGCGCGAGACCTGGATCGACGGCGTGCGCGAGGCGGTTTAGCGGGCCTCGATCCAGGCGCGGCACGCCGCGTCCGCCTTGGCGCCCGCGCGCGGCGAAAAGTCGAGCACCTCGATGCCTTGCGCGGCGCGGGGAAGGTAGCGGATCTCTCGCTTCCGCCCGCCTTCCACGACGTGGAGAACCACTTCCTTGTCCGTGGCGCCGAAGGCGATCGACAAGCCGGCGATCTTCATGCCTTCCCGTAGCCCTGCGCTTTCCGCCGCGCTACCCGCCGTGAGCCCCCGCACCGCGCGAGCCGCGCGGCTCGCCTGGAAATCGAAGCCCAGCTCGAAGCGGGGACGCGTCACGCGCTTCGCGTCGAAGCAGGGACCGAGGAAGTGGGAGCCGATGGGGATCGTGCGGCCTTCATCGACGAGGTGCTCGACGTCGCGATCGAGCGCGGGGCCGAGCGCGGGCCGCAACGCGGCGAGCAAACGGCTGGCCGCGAGGTCTTCGGGCTTTCCCTCCATCGCCGCCTCCTTCGGCAGGAGCAGCGAGCGCAGTGCCGCCTGCAGGCTCGCGCCGCGCGATGCCATCTCGCGGTTCCAGTACAACGCGAGCAGCTCGCCGCGCATGTAGGCCATGCGCTGCGCGTCGTAGACGTCCTTCCAGAAGTCGCGCGCCAGGACGCGATTCGGCGCGTTGCGCATCGGTGACGCCTCGTAGGCGAGGATCGTGGCATCGAGGTGGGCCGCATAGTCGTCGAGCGTCCAGGCGCCGGCGGTGAGCAGCAATCGGTGCGCCAGGTAGTCCGTGAAGCCCTCGGAGAACCAGTAGCGCTGCGCCTCGTCCACGCCCGATGCGCCGATGCGCTGCGGAATCCACGTGTGCATGTCCTCGTGGCCGATCAGGTGGTCGAACGCCGCTCCGGGCACCGCGAAGTCGTCGCACGCGTACATGGCGAACGCGCGGTAGAGCGCGGTGCCACCCGTCTCGCCGGTCTTCACGTGATTCGGAAGGAGCGAGATCAGGTAATGCGGAAAGCCGTCGCGCCAGAAGGCGCGATGCGTGGCGATGATGCGCGCGGTCATGTCCACCAGCTTCGCGTCCGCGAAGCGCCATTGCCCGCGAAGCGCCATCACCAGCGGGCCGCCTTCGATCTCGCGCCGGTACACCCGGAAGTCGCCGCCGAGGAACATCGAGCCCATCAGCGCGTGCAGCGATGTCGTGGCATGGATCTCGATCGTGCGTCCGTGACGGCGGCCCTCGCCCTGGCTGCTCGCGAAGCGCCATGCGCCGGGAATGCCTTCGAAGCGGATGCACGTGGAAGCCGGCGTTTCGGGATCGATCCCTTCGGGCACGAGGAGGCCGCCCCAGCCGTAGAACTGGAACCACCGTTCGCCGAGCTGCGTGCGATAGAAGGTCTCGTGGGATCGCGGCGCGGCCGCATCGACCTCGGGCACGTCGTTCCGCATCTCGTAGCGCACGTGCACTCGCACACCGGCGGGATGGTCGATGCGCCAGCTCCTGGCCGCCTCCGGTCCGGGCGAGACGACGGCGGAGGGCGCGATGGGGCGCACGTTCGCGATGGCGCGGCCGAAATCGCTGACCGGTCCCCATTGCTCCGCCACGCGCAGCACGGTGGCGGTGCGCGCGCCGGCGTCGAACAGCACGTCGACATCGAAACGGCGCGGCTGCTGGTCCCATCGCGCGGTGAACCGGTACTCCACGGCGCATTTCGAGGGCGGCGCGGCGCTCGCGGGGAACGCGATGGCGAGGAGCGCCAGCGCGAGGAACGCCAGGAAATGTCCCGTGCTGGAGGGGCCGGCGCGATGCTTGACTTCGTCAAGGAAAATCGTCGTCATTTACATTCAGCGAGGGGGCGCGGTATCCGCAGGCTCGCTGCGCGCGTTCTCCCGTTCCTGCAGCGCGCGCCACTGGATCTTGCCGGTGGCGCTCTTCGGCAGCGAGTCGACGAACTCGACGATCGTCGGCGCCTTGTAAGCGGCCATGCGCGAGCGCGCCCATTCGATGATCTGCTGCGCGTTCGCTTCGCCGCGCCGCGCCGGCTTCACCACCACCAGCGCCTTCGGCGTCTCGCCGCGGCGCGGGTCCTTCGCGGCGATCACGCACGCCTCCTGGATGTCGGGATGCGCGTAGAGCTGGGACTCGACTTCCGCGGGCCATACCTTCATGCCGGACGCGTTGATCATGCGCTTCAGTCGGTCGACGATGAAGAAGTAGCCTTCCTCGTCCACGCGGCCCAGGTCGCCGGTGCGAAACCAGCGGCGGCCATCGCGCTCGAAGAACACCGCCGCGGTCGCCTCGGGCTTGCCCCAGTAGCCGGTGAAAACCTGCGGGCCGCTGGTAACGATCTCGCCCACTTCTCCGCAAGGCAGCTCCTCGAGCGTCGTGGGATCGACCACGCGCGACGCGGTATCGAAGATGGGAATGCCGAGGCACTGCTTCTTCGGGCGATCGGGCGGATTGATGTGCGAGGGCGCCATGGTCTCGGTGAGGCCGTACCCCTCGACGAACGCGATGCCGTGGTCGCGCTGCAGCCGCGTCGCGATCGCCTCGGGCATCGCCGCGCCGCCGCCGTTCATGCGCTGCAGGCTCGAGAGGTCGAACGACGCGGCGTGGGGGCTCGCGAGGAGGTCCACCACCATCGTCGGGATGAGGCTCCATGCCTGCACGCGATGGCGGCGGATGAGCTCGGCCGCCGCCTCGCGATCCCAGCGCGGCAGCAGCACCACGGTGTTCCCCAAATAGATGGGGCCGTTCATGCTGCCCTGCATGCCGGTCACGTGGAAGAACGGCAGCACCGCGAGGTACACCGTCTCGGGCAGCGTGCGGAACCACTCGCCGCCGCCCACCAGCGTGTGCATCATCGAGCGGTGCGTGTGCATGCAGCCCTTCGGCTCGCCGGTGGTGCCCGAGGTGTACGGCATGCACGCGAGGTCGTCGGGCTGTGCGGTGTGCGGCGCGGGCGCGAGGTCCTGCGCGATGGCATCGCACCACAGCGTGACATTGGGTGCGGCGATCGCCTGCCGCTCGAGCTTGAATGCATCGGGCACGCGAAAGTCCGTGGGCTTGCCAAGGTGATCGATGTACGCGGCGACGATGGCATGGGCGAGCGATCCGTCGGCGGCGAGCGGCGAGACTTGCGGCCACAGCTCCTGCGCCACGATCGCGGTCGATGCGCCGCAATCGGCGACGTAATGGCGCAGCTCGCGCGTGAGGTTCATGGGATTGATCGGCACCACGACCGCATCGGCGCGCAGGATCGCGTAGTAGGCGATGACGAACTCGAAGCTGTTCTGCGCGAAGAGCAGCACCCGATCGCCCTTCGCGACGCGGCATCGCAACTGCAGGAAGCCCGCGAGCCTTTCGGCCTCGCGCGCGAGCTCGGCGAACGTGAGCGCGTTGCCGTAGCAGATGAAGGCGGGCTTGTCGGGATAGCGCCGTGCCGAGATCTCGAGGTTGGTCCAGACGCTCGTCCGCGGCGGCTGCAGGCTCGTCGGCAGCTCGCGCGGCCAGGCGGCGAGAGGGCGTTGCGACATGGCGTTCCCGATGCGATCGGCTCGCGGCAAGCATACACTTCGCCGATGCGGATCCCGCCGCAGCGCCCTCTCTTCGACGTGCCGCGCGACGTCGCCTACTTCAATTGCGCGTCCGCCACGCCGCAGCTCAACGCGGCGCGCGATCGGCTGCGCGAATCCGTCGCGGGGAAGAGCCATCCCTGGACGCGCATCCCGGCGGATTACTTCACGAACGCGGAGCGCATTCGCGCGCTGTGCGCCGAGGCGATCGGCGGCGACGCGGAGGGATACGCCGTCGTGCCCGCGGCGAGCTACGCCCTGGCGACGGCCGCGCGCACGCTCGAGCCGCGGCTCGCGAAGGGCGATGCGATCGTGATGATGGCGGGCGAGTTCCCGAGCCTGGTGCTCGCGTTTCGGCGCGTGGCGGCGGAGCGGGGCGCCGCGATCGACATCGTGGCGGCGCCCGAAGACGATGATTGGACGCGCGCGATCCTCGATCGCATCGACGCGCGCACGAAGGTCGTCGCGGTGGCGAGCTGCCACTGGACCAACGGCGCGCGCGTGGATCTCGTTCGCATCGCGCGCGCGTGCCGCGATGCCGGCGCGGCGCTCGTCGTCGACGGCACGCAGACCGTGGGCGCGATGCCGTTCGACTTCGCGGCGATCGATCCCGATTTCCTCGCGCTCTCCGGCTACAAGTGGATGCTCGGGCCTTACGGCGTGAGCTTCCTGTACGTCGCGCCGCGCTGGCGCGAGGCGCGCCCGCTCGAGGAATCCTGGCTCGCGCGCCGCGGCGCCGACGATTTCGCGGCGCTGGTGAATCCGTCGGACGAATACCAGCCGGGCGCGCGGCGCTTCGACGTCGGCGAGAAGGGCAACGCGCTCCTCGCGGGAACGATCGCGGGACTCGAGCAGCTGCGTGAATGGGGCGTGGCCTCGATCGCGGAGAGCCTCGCCGCGGTGAACGAGCGCATCGCGCGAGGCGTTACCGAGTTGGGATTACGCGTGGCGTCGCCGCAGCTGCGTTGTCCGCACATGTTCGGCGCGCGAATCCCGGAACGATTCACGGGCGACCTCATTGCCGCGTTGCGCGAACGCGATGTCTACGTCAGTCGCCGCGGCCAGTCGCTGCGCTTCTCGCCGCACCTGCACGTGGAAGACGCGGACATCGAGCGGCTGCTCTCGGCCCTGCGCGAGCTCCTGCGCTGAGCCACGGAGCAAAATCCATGGCCCGACGCCGCAAAAGAATTCACGTGCTGCACCGCAACATCGGGAGCTGCCGCCCCTCCAATCCCCATTGCCTCACAGGGGAGAGCTCCTTGCATGCACTCCAACGCCCGCGCCACCTCGAATGGCGCGGCAGGAGCGCCGGCGGCTTCCATCGGCTGCACGCGGTGGAATGGCGGCGGCGCCGCAACTCGCGCGTGGTGATCTGCGCGCACGGATACAGCGGCAATGGCCGCGATTTCGATTACCTCGCGCGGCACCTCGCGAGCCGCGCGCGCGTCGTGTGCCCCGATATCGCGGGGCGCGGCCGCAGTGGATGGCTCGCCTCGCCGCTCGCCTACCACCTCGCGCAGATCCGCGCCGACCTGCATGCGCTCCTCGACGAGTTGCGCGTCGATGAGGTCGACTGGGTCGGCACCTCGATGGGCGGATTGCTCGGGATGATGCTCGCCGCCGAGCCGGGAAGCCCGGTGCGCCGCCTGGTGCTGAACGATGTCGGCGCCTTCGTGCCCGGCGCGGCGCTGGTGGCGATCGGCCGCAGCCTTCGCGCCGCGCGAAGCTTTCCGTCGCTCGCCGCGCTCGAGCGCCACCTGCGCGCCACGCACCGCGAATGGGGCCCGATCACCGACGCGCAGTTCTCGCACCTGGTGCGGCATGGCGCTCGCCGCGTGGGCGATGGATACGCGCTGCACTTCGACCCGCAGATCGCGAGCCTCGCGCAGCCCATGCCGTTCGCGCCGGGCCTCTCGTTCTGGACCGATTGGCAGCGCGTGCGCTGCCCGGTGCTGGTGCTGCGCGGGGAGCGCTCGCGCATCCTGCCGCGCTCGGTGCTGCACGCGATGCTGCAGGCGAATCCGCACGCCGACGCGGTCGAGATCCGCGGTGCCGGCCACGCGCCTTCGCTGATGGAGCCGTCGCAGATCCGGATCGTCGCCGATTACCTCGGGATTTCCGAAGCAGGCGCCGCTCGGTGAGCGCCCCGCCGCGCAAGGTTCTCCCTCTCCCTTGGGAGAGGGCCGGGGAGAGGGTCGCCCCGCCCACGCTCGCCGCCGTCGTGCGCGAGCGCACCGGCGTCTCGTGGTCGCGCGCGAAGAAGCTCTGCAGCGAGGGGCGCGTCACCGTGAACGGCCAACGCTGCCTCGATCCCGCGGCGCGCATTCCGCCCGACGCGGTGGTGGCCATCGACGCGGCCGGCCCGAAGATCGAGCGTGGGCCATTGCCGAGAAGCGCCATCGTGCATGCCGACCGCGACGTGGTGGTGGTCGACAAGCCCGCCGGCATGCTCAGCGTCGCCGACGAGTCGGGCAACAAGGGGACCCTCGTCGAGCATGTGCGCATCGTGCTGCGGCGCACCGAGGGCCGCGCGGGCGAGGGCGGACTGGGCGTGGTGCACCGGCTCGACAAGGACACGAGCGGGCTTCTCGTCTTCACGCGCACCGCCGAGGCGAAGCGCGCGCTCGCCGCGAGCTTCCGCGCGCACGACATCGAGCGCGCCTACCACGCGATCGTCCACGGCGACCTGCGCGCGCAGACGATCGAGACCGACCTCGTGCCCGATCGCGGCGACGGCCTGCGCGGCTCGTGGGGCGCTTATCGACGTGCACGAGGGTCGCTTCCGCCCGAGGCGAAGCACGCGGTGACGCACGTGCGGCCGATCGAGGCCCTGGACGGCGCGACGCTCGTCGAATGCCGCCTCGAGACCGGCCGCCAGCACCAGATCCGCATCCATCTCGCCGAAGCCGGCCATCCGCTGCTGGGCGAGCGCGTCTACATCCGCGATTACGAGGGCACGAAGATCGAGGCGCCGCGCACGATGCTGCATGCGCGCACGCTGGGGTTCGTGCATCCGCGCAGCGGCAAGGCGACGCGCTTCGAGCGCGAGGCGCCGGAGGATTTCCGGGCGATGCTCGAGGCGCTTCGCGGGTAAAAGCATGGCAAAGTAGCGTCGCCATCGATCGCGCCACCACATTCCGGGGAGGGAACATGCGGCCCATCGAGCTCGACCACCGTCGCTTCTTCGCGGCCGCATCGCTGCTTTCCGCGCTCTTCACGCTGCTGCTCGTGGTCACGGCAGCACCGGCCCCGCAGGCGCCGACGCAACTGCTGCCGTTCTTTCGCGCGCACCGCGGGCAGTTCTTCGCGCTCGCGAGCACCGTCCTGGTGTGGGTCGTTCTTTCGGTGGTGCACACGACCGCGCTCGAGCGGCTGGTGGGCGCGAACCGGCGCGCGCTCGCCCACGCCGCCACGCTGCTTTCCGTGGGCGGGATCCTGCTGCTCGGCTTCGGCACGTTCGTATTCGCGGGCGCGTTCTTCGCGATCGATGCCGCGAACACCGTCGCCCCCAATCCGCCGCAGGCGAACTTCCACGCCGCGGTGTGGATGAACCTCTCGTTCCTGCTCTCCGATCCCGGCCTCATGACGCTCGGCGCCGGCCAGGCGATCTTCGGCTGGCTCGCGTGGGTCGAGCGCACGCCCTCGCGCGCGATCGGCGTGGTCGCGATGGTCGGAGGCGCCGCGGGATTGCTGACGCTCGCGGTCTACCAGACGCCGGTGCTCGCGGTCGTCCAGCTCACCGCGTTCTGCGTCACCGGGATCGCGACGGCGTTCGTGCTCTTCAAGGCGCGGTCGATCGCTTGACGGGCGCGATCGTCATCGAGGAGTACAACCCGGATTGGCCAGGGCGATTCGCGCTCGAGCGCCTGCTCCTTGCCGACGTTCTGCGCCCATGGCTCGCCGGACCGATCGAGCACGTCGGAAGCACCGCGGTGCCCGGCCTCGCTGCGAAGCCGGTGATCGACATCATGGTCGGCATTGAATGCCTGGAAGCCGCACGCCCCGCGCTGGAGCCGCTCGCCGCCATTGGCTATCTTTACGCGCCGTACCGGGCGGATGCGATGCACTGGCTCTGCAAGCCGAGCCCGGAAGTGCGCACGCATCACTTGCATTTGGTTCCGTTCCGAAGCCGGTTGTGGCACGACCGGATCGCCTTTCGCGACCGGCTGCGTGCGAATCGGGAGTTGGCCGAGGAGTACGAGCAGCTGAAGCGTCACCTTGCCGATAAGTACCCCGACGATCGTGAGGCCTATACCGAGGCGAAAGCATCGTTCATCGAAAAGGTGCTGCGTTGAATTGCAATCGGAGGGACCCGTTGAATGTAGTGGTGTCGCTGCCTTTGGCGCCTGCTTGGACCGTCGATGAACGTCTGACCCGTTTGGAAGTTCCGGCCGCCAGGTTGGAGCATAAGATTCGCTAATCACGAATGTGAACCAGTTCACACCGCGCGCCGGCCGGTCCGTGGAAACTGGAGAGTTACATGATGGAGAAAAGCAGTCGTATGAACGAATCGT